>JADGQK010000080.1 GCA_017881915.1 Chloroflexota bacterium
CAAGAGCTCAGGTGGAGGATCAGCGGACCTTGCGACAGCTTGTGTGTCACGGTCGATGCGGCAGTTGCGCCGGGCCGGTGCGCCGGGCAGGGGCGCCGGGGCAGTTGCGCCGGGCAGGGGCGCCGGGGCACCGGCTGTGGCTCCGACGGCGACTCCGCTTGCGGCCGCTGGTTCTTGCCGATTACCGATCCCCACGCTCGTATTCCAGAACTAGGGGTCGCGACCGGCTTTGGCCACCGCGGGAGCAACCGACCCAGCAACATCCACGCTCAACTCACGCGCCGAAGCGGTCGCTGGTACCGGCTTCAGCATCGAATCCGGGCGCAGCTCTCGCCGAGTAGCGTGGGGATCGATAATCGGCAGGAACTCGACCCCGCAGCGACCGCCTCCGCCGGCGGCCTCGTGCCAAACGCCTCGACCCCGCAGCGGCACATCCGCGCCGGCAGCCTCGTGCCAAACGCCGGGGACCCGCGCCGGCGGCACACCCGCGCCGGCGGCACGATGCTTGCCGACGAGATCTGGCCCGCCCAGATGGGCGAGCGATAAGCGATGTCGGGCACCATTTCGACGTGGACGACCGGCGCATCGGACTGGTGATTCGGGCCCTTCGGCGGCGGCGCGGTTGGCGACAGGCCGACTTGGGTGCCGTCGGTCATGTGTCCCAAACGACCATCTCGGCGGCCGAACGTGGCCATCTCGACACCCTCTCGTTGCGGACAGTCAGGCAGATTCTGGCTGCACTCGATGCTCGCGTAGAGATCGAGGTCCGCTGGCGCGGCGGCCACCTCGATCGAATGCTTGATGAGAGCCACGCTCGGCTCGTCGGAAGGGTGGTCGACGCCCTCGAAGTGCGCGGTTGGGAGCCGGCGATCGAGGTCACCTATGCCATCTATGGTGATCGCGGTTCGATCGACGTGCTCGGATTCCATCGTCGCACCGGTTCGCTGCTGGTGATCGAGGTCAAGACTGAGCTGACATCCATCGAGGAGACGCTCCGCCGCCACGATGAAAAGGTTCGCCTGGCCCGTCGCATCGCCCACGAGCGCTTCGGCTGGGCGTCAGCGACAATCTCGCAACTCTTGGTGATCGCGGAGAGCCGCTCGGCGAGGAGCCGCGTTCTTCGACACGCCCGAGTTCTCGACGCCGCGCTGCCGGCGGAGAATGTTGCCGTCCGTCGCTGGCTGGCTGCCCCATCCGGCACGATCCGTGGCCGCTGGTTCTTGCCGATTAGCGATCCCCACGATCGTATTCCGGAACCAGGGGGTCGAGACCGGGTTCGGCGACCAGCGGCGTCCTCGATCCCCGCACCGCTACGCTCAAGACCGCCGGCTAGGCGGTCAATCGTGCCGGCTCAAGCCCCGATTCGAGACTCCGTTCTCGCTGAGTAGCGTAGGGGTCGATGATCGGCGAGAACTCGGCCAGGAGCTCGGCAAGAACTCGACCACAGCCTGGATGCACCGCTCCAAGGCTCGACCACAGCTCGGATGCACCGCTCCAAGGTTCGAATCCAGGGCCGGATCCAGGCCGGTCCACAGCCAGTGTGATCAGCGGTCTTCGGCCGGGTTGTTCATCCCGGTCCGTCGCTCGAGTGGCTTCATCGGGTCGCGTTCGAAGGGTGCCGGCAGGCCCGATCCGAGCAACCGGGCACGGGTCACCGCCCGGTCGCCAAAACGACGCCGGACCGCATCCGCGGCCTCGGTGGCCCGGCGGCGCCGACCATCCGCGCCGGCAGGGTCCTCGGCGAACAGCGTCAGCTGCTCGCGCTCGGCGAAGCCCGACGTCGCGACGCCGAGGAGCCGAACATGGATGCCCCGGATCTCCGGTCGGGCCAGCTCGAGCGCCGTACGCCAGATCGGCTCGGCCAGGTCGGTTGGTTCAGCCAGGGTCCGCTGGCGGGTGATCGTTCGGAACGACGAGTCGCGAATCTTCACCTGGACAGTCGCTGCGCGGAGGCCGGCCGATCGGAGCCGACCGGCCACGCCGTCGGCCATTGCCAGGAGGGTCTTGTCGATCAGGGCCGGGTCGTTCGTATCGACGTCGAAGGTGTGTTCGTGGGAGATCGACTTGACCGGCGCGCCCTCGCTGACCGTATCGTCGTCGATCCCGCGCGCCCGCTCGGCAAGGGTGGCGCCATGGCGCCCGAAGCGGCGTACGAGCAGGTCGTCGGGCAGGGCGGCAAGCTGGCCCATGGTGGTCACGCCAAGCTCGGCAAGGTTGGCGGCCGTCCGCTCGCCGACGCCCCATAGTCGCCCGATCGCGAGGGGCGCCAGGAACGCGGCCTCGCCACCGGGTTCGACCACGACGAGGGCATCCGGCTTGCGCAGGTCCGAGGCGATCTTGGCCACCAGCTTCGTGCTGGCCACTCCGACCGAGGCGGTCAGCCGGACCTCGGCCAGGATCGCCGCCCTGATCGCCCGCCCGATCGTCGGTCCATCACCGAAGAGCGCCCGCGAACCGGTTACATCGAGAAAGGCCTCGTCGATCGAGATCGGCTCGACCAGCGGAGTGAACCGGCGCAGGATCGCCATCACCTCGCGGCTCACGGCCTGGTACTTGCGACCGTCGACCGGCAGGAAGACCGCCTCCGGGCAGAGCGCCCCGGCGGTGCGCAACGGCATCGCCGAGTGGATCCCGAACCGGCGCGCCTCGTAGCTCGCGGCCGACACGACCCCGCGCTGATCCGGCGTGCCGCCGCCGACGACGACCGGCCGGCCGCGCAGCTCCGGCCGATCGCGCTGCTCGACCGCGGCGAAGAACGCATCGAGGTCGACGTGCAGGATGGTTCGCCCGGTCACCCGGCGATCATGCGCCCACCCGGCCAGGGGCGGGCTTCCAGGGGATCAGCCCTTTGGCTCGACCACGATCGTGACCTCGGGGGTCATCCCGGCCAGGACCCGGATCGCGACCTTGTACGTGCCGAGCGACTTGAGGGGCTCGTCCAGGTCGATCTTGTGGCGGTCGATGTTGATACCCCGTCGGGCGAGGGCGTCGGCGATGTCCTTGGTCGTGATTGAGCCATACAGCTTGCCGCCGTCGCCCACCTTCACGCCCATCGTCAGGGTGGTCCCGCCGATCCGGTTCGCACTGACCTCGGCTTCCTCGCGCTCACGCTTGCGCTTGTCTTCCCGGCTGGCGATGTCGTGTTGCCAGGCCCGGTACGCTCCCCCGGCGGCGGGCACGGCGACCTTCTGCGGAATCAGGAAATTCAGGGCGTAGCCGTCGGCCACCGTCTTCATCTCACCGCTCTTTCCGAGCGCGGCGACATCGGCCGTCAGGATGACCTTCACGCGCGCGAACCCTCCTTGGTGATCCAGGCCCGGACGCGTGGTCCGATCCCGGTCGAACGCAGGGCCCCCATGCCCAGGCCAACGGCCTGCGGGACCCGGCGAATGGCGCGCCGGACGGGGGCCGGCATGATTCGTCGGATTTGAGCCACGTCCCGATCGAAGGCGCTGCGTTCGATCCCGAGCTCGTCGAGCTTCTCGCCGAGCAGCTCGTCGGGCACCCCGTCGAGGAACAGGTCGACCGCCAGCACAACCACGACAAGGTCGTCCAGGCCGCCGATCAACGGGATCCGGTCGGGGATGAGATCGGCGGGCAGGACGAGGTAGCCCAGCGCTCCGGCGAGGAGCGCCTTGTGGCCCATCGGCGTCCGCTCATCGAGGACCAGCGCCCAGATCAGCCGAGCGTAGATCGGTGCCCGACTGGCGACCGGCAGGAACGCGGTCATGCTCAGCAGGCGACCGAATGCCCGGCCAGAGCCGCTCAGCCGTCCCTTCTTCTGCTTGCGCGCCATGCCCTGCCTCGCTCTGCCGTCATCGAGTTGTCGGGGCCGGGACGCCGTGCGGCACTCCGGTCCGGGACAGCGCAGTCTACCAGCGGCGTCCGACGGGGCAACCGACGAGCCTGGGCGGGTCCGCCCGAGGCCGCGGCGATGAACCCCGCCGAGCTCTCCCAGCGGGTTGACAATCGAACGTCCGTTCTGTACCGTTCAAGTGAACGGAGGCCGGATGACCAAGCACGACGCGGATCGCAAGCTCAAGATCATCGACTACATCGCCGCCACGCTGCGCACGCGCGGGGTGCCGCCGTCCGTCCGTGAGATCGCCCGCGCCGTCAACCTGGCGTCCACGTCGGCGGTTCATCACCACCTCCAGATTCTCGAGCGGGAAGGGTACCTGGAGCGCGGGGCCGGCCAGGCCCGCTCCATCCGCCTCACGCCCACGGCGGCTCTCCAGCTCGGCCTGTCGAGCGAGCTCACGCCGCAGAGCGCCGCGACCGAGTCGCATCTCCTGCCGATCATCGGCGAGATCGCCGCCGGCGGCCCGATCGAGGCCTACCAGCGGGCCGACGAGACGATGGCCGTGCCCGAGATGCTGGCCCCCAGCGGCGACGCCTACGTCCTGCGGGTCCGCGGCGACTCGATGATCGACGCCCACATTGCCGACGGCGACTTCGTCGTGATCCGGCCTCAGTCCACCGCCCGCAACGGGGACATCGTGGTCGCCCAGGTCGAGGAGAATGCCGTCACACTGAAGCGCTTCTTCAAGGAATCCGGGCGGGTCCGGCTCCAGCCGGCGAACCGCGAATACGCCCCGATGTTCTACGACGACGTGCTCATCCAGGGCAAGCTCATCGGGGTGATCCGCCGCCTCGACTGAGGACCCCGTCCCCGTGCCAGCGGCGCCAGGTCCAGGGTCGGGGGCCGGCTGACAGGGGCACGCGTCCACAGTCTCGTCCACATCCCGTCAACCAGCCGCCTCGATTGGTGGACGGGGCGCGGCCCATCTGGTCCGCCTTGTTGATCGATCGGGCCTCCGGGCGACGACGATAGGACCTTCCTCGCCAGGTGCCTGTGACAACAAGCTGTCACGGCCGTCCCGCAATCTGGGTGTGCCTTGATCGACCGACTACCCCCACAGAGCCTCGAGGCGGAGCAATCCGTCCTCGGCTCGATCCTGATCGACCGCGACGCGATCGTCGAGATCGCCGAGTTCCTGCGCGCCGACGACTTCTACCGGCAGGCCAACGGCGCGATCTACACCTCGATGCTGGACCTCTTCGAGCGCCGCGAACCGGTTGATATCGTCACCGTCGCGGAGTCGCTCGAGCGCAAGGAGCAGCTCGACGCGGTCGGCGGCCGGTCATACCTGGCCAGCCTCTCGAACCAGACGCCAACGGCCGTCCATGCCGTGCAGTACGCGCGGATCGTCGAGCGCAAGGCGGTCCTGCGCAACCTGATCGCCGCGGCCGGCAAGATCGCCGGGATCGGCTACGAGGATCCGGCCGAGATTCAGGAGGCGATCGACCGGGCCGAGAGCGAGCTGTTCAGCGTCAGCCAGCGCCGGATCGAGACCGGCTTCAGCAAGCTGAATTCGCTCCTGCACGACGCCTACGACCGGCTCGACTACCTCCACGCGCACCGCGGCGAGATCAGTGGCGTCCGGACCGGTTTCGCGGACCTCGATGCCCTGACCACGGGCCTCCAGAAGAGCGATCTGGTGGTCCTGGCCGCCCGGCCCAGCGTGGGCAAGACCAGCTTTGCCCTGAACATCGCCGAGCACGCCGCCGTCCGCGACGGCCGAAGCGTGGGCGTGTTCAGCCTGGAGATGAGCAAGGAGCAGCTCGTCCTGCGACTCCTTTCGAGCGTCGCCAACATCGACTCGCAGCGGCTCAGGAGTGGCTTCCTCGAAGAGATGGACTTCGCCCGGATCGCCCCGGCGATGAACTCGCTGTCGGCCGCGCCGATCTACATCGACGATACGCCCAACATCAGCGCGATGGAGCTGCGGACCAAGGCTCGCCGGCTGCAGGCCGAGGCCGGGCTGGACCTGATCGTGGTCGACTACCTGCAGCTGATGCAGGCCACCACCCAGAACCGCGACGCGAACCGGGTCCAGGAGGTATCCGAGATCTCGCGCGGGCTGAAAGCCCTCGCCCGGGAGCTGTCGGTGCCGGTGATCGCCCTGTCACAGCTCTCCCGCCAGCCGGAGATGCGCGAGTCACGTGAGCCACGCCTGTCGGACCTGCGCGAGTCGGGCGCGATCGAACAGGACGCCGACCTGGTGATGTTCCTGTGGCGGGAGAAGGAGCGCGCCGGTGAAGAGCAGGACATGGACGGTGAGGTGGTCAACCTCAAGCTGGCCAAGCACCGTAACGGGCCAACCGGCGAGATCAAGCTGTGGTTCAAGAAGAGCCAGACCCGCTTCGTGAGCTACGCCGGCGAGCGCTACGCCGAGGTCACGGGCTAGATTCGGGGCCACAGATGGTGCGCGCTGGCACCGCTTTGCGCGCAATCACCGGCCCGGACACGCAGCACTCCACGAGATTCGTGCACGGAGCAGCCGCCTGCGAATCTCTCGGGCTGTCCCCCGGTTGACGAGCCGCGTATCGTCCGGCTCTAGGAGTCCGACCCAAAGCCGGCCGGTCGCGAACCGAGCGCGCGACAACCGCCCGTGTCCGTCGTCCGTCCCATCCCAGGACGGGCTCTGATTCATCCTCGCTCAGGGTGCAGGAGGGCCAGGATCAGGGTGCAACAGGACCGAACACTCGTCTGCCGCGACTGCGCGGAGGAGTTCGTCTTCTCCGCCGGCGAGCAGGAGTTCTTCCTCAGCAAGGGTCTCCAGAACGACCCCCAACGCTGTCCCTCGTGCCGGGCAGCCGCAAAGCGGGCCCGCGTGATTGGCGGACCGCGCGAGTTCCATGCCGCGATCTGCGGTTCCTGCGGCGGACAGGCGATCGTGCCGTTTGCCCCGCGCAACGACCGACCGATCTACTGCAGTTCGTGCTTCGACAAGGTGCAGGCTGTTCGCGAGGCGAGCAGCGCCGCGCCGGCCTGACCCAGGCGAGGCCGCCAATTGCCAGGGAAGCCGGTCGAGGAGGCCGGCTTCTCGATTCTCACGGGCTAGACTGGGCCCCTTGGCAAGGCCGGAGGAGAACCACCCATGGGCGTCATCATCATCCGGGAGATGGTCGGGACAAGTCCGCGCTCGTGGAGCGACGCGGCCCGCCAGGCGGTCGCGACCGCCTCGAAGACCGTCCGAAACATCCAGACGGTCGATGTCGTGAAATCGACCGCGGTCGTCGAGAACGGCGAGATCGTCGAGTATCGGGTCGAGGTCAAGATCGGCTTCGAATACGAAGGCTGACCCATGACGAGCTCCCGGCAAGCTTGCCCGGCGGGCAGCTGAGCCGGAGCTCCGGCGCAGCTAATCGCGTGGTGAGGGCCAGCGGCCACCATGCTCGGCATGGCCCTCCCAAGAACCGAGACCGAAACCCGCGAACCCGGCCGGGACGGGCGTTCCGGCGGCGAGGAATCCCCGCGCTCGTCCGTTGACAGGCAAGCGGCCGCGTCTCTATCGTTCGCGACTCACCGGGCAGCCCAACCGCCCTTCGGCGCTCATACCCCGGTGCCTCTCGGTCCGGGGCGGACACCTCAGGGTTCGTCCCCGAATCGTGATTCGGGGGAGCGTGTGTCGGAGTTCCCGGTCCAGGCGGCGAAGGTTCAGCGTCCCGCGCTGCGCATGGAAACCCTCCAGCGTGACCGCCTGCTCGACTGGCTGAGCGCCCAGGCCGATTCGAGGGTAATCCTCATCACGGCAGAGGCCGGCTACGGCAAGACGACCCTGCTGGCCGACTTCTCGCGGCGAACTCGCCGGCGGGTCCTGTGGTACCGGATTGACGAGAACGATCGGAGCTGGGTAAGCCTGGTCCGCTACCTCGTCGCTGCCGGCCAGGAGTGCGATCCGGATTTCGGAACAGCAACTCGCGCGCTGATCGACCGGCTTGGCACCCTGGATGGCCCTTCTCGCGATGAGATCGTGGCGACCCTGATTCGCGACTTCAGCGTCCTCGGCGCGGACGGCGGCACGATCCTCATCCTCGACGACTACCACCAGATCGATGACGTGGCCGAGATCCGAGCCGTCCTCAACGAGTTCGTCGCCCATGCCCCGGAGCGGCTGACAATCGTGATCGCGGGGCGTCGGGCGCCAAGTCTGGCACTCGGCCGGTTGCGCTCGATCGGAGCAGTGGTCGAGCTTCGCACCGAAGACCTGCGCTTCGACCTCGAGGAGTCCGAACGACTCTTCCGAGACACGTATCGGCGGACGCTCGACCAAGCCCTCGTCGCCGACCTTACCCGGCGAACCGATGGCTGGGCCGCCTGCCTGCAGCTCGTTCAAGCCGCCCTCCGGAATCGGTCCGCCGTCGAGATCCGGGAGTTCGTCGAGGGGTTGACCGGCGCGACCGGCGATCTGCACGACTACCTCGCTGAGGAGGTCGTCGGCGACCTCCTCCCGGCAACCCAGCGCTTCCTGATGCGAGCCGCGCTGCTCCAGTCCGTGTTTCCAAAGCTGGCCGCGGTCGTTGGCGAGATTGACGACATCGAGGCGGGCCGGCAGCTCACCGAGGCCGAACGTCTTGGCCTGCTGAGCCGCCGGAGTGACACCCACGCCGGGGGACGGCGGTACCACCCCCTCGTCCAGGAGTTCCTCGCGGCACGGTTGCGCCGGGAAGTCGGCGACGAGGAGATCGTCCGACTCCACCGATTGATTGCGCGGCACGCCGCGGCCTCGGATTGGCGCCTTGCCGCCCACCATTTCGCCGCGGCCGGCGATATCGACGATCTCCATCGCCTTGTCGAGGCCTCGGTGCCGTCGATCATGGCCGGGGGCGATTTCGAGATCGCGGAATCGTTCATCGACCGCCTCCCGGACGGTCGGACCTGGCCGATCTTCGATATCGTCCTGTCGCGGATGGAACTCCACCGCGGTCGACCTGACGAAGCCGTGTGCCTGGCCGAGGCGGCGGCAGCAGCTCTCCGGTCAAACAAACCCGGCCCAATCCTCGACCAGGCCCTGGCGAACCTGACGTCCGTGTACTACCAGGCCGGCCGTCTCCGTGAGTCTCGCGAGGCTGGCGTCGAGCTGTCCGACACGGGTCACTCGGGACCTCTCGTAGCTATCGGGCAAGCGATGGTTCTGCTCATCGATTCCTCGGTCGACGAACCTCTGCGCACGCCGCTTGACCACCTCCGCAGCATGGCGGAGACGCACCGGTTAAGCGGCAACCTGCACTACTTCGGTATCACGCAACTCAATATCGGCGAAGTCCAACGCGCCAGGGGAAATGCTGATGGAACCCTAGAGGCCGCCGATGCAGCGATCGCGGCACTGAATGCCAGTTCCGCGAGCTATGAGATCGGGGCGGCCCGGCTCCTCCGCGCCTGGGCGCTTGCACATCGAAATGAGATGACGATGGCGCAAGCGGAGATCGAGCTGGCCCTAGGCGCAACGTTTGAATGGGTCAGAGATGAGGCACGGTTCGAAGCAGCTTCGATCCTGTTCCAATACGGAGACCGGGAGCAGGCCCGGGCCATCCTGAGGAGCCTCGGACCAATGGAAGCAATGCCGCCCGATCTTCAAGATCAATACTGGGCCGCGCTCGCGGAGCTCGACCTCGAGGACGGCCTCTGCGATCGGGCTCGAAATCGACTCGAGCGGATCAACGTCAACGAGCCGCATCGCGAACCTGGTTTCAAGGCGCGCGTCATGTCCCTTCGGGCCCTGTGGGCGGTCCTTGCCGGCGAAGCCAATGCGAAACTCCTGGCGGGCGCCGCGAACGACCAGGCACTCCGTCAAGGGGCAGGCGGATGGGGTAGGCAGGCGGAGATTCTGCTCGGCGCGCTCGCGGGAGAAGAGGCGCTCGAAATCGCACTCCAGGGTCGCGGCGATGCGATTGGTCCGTGGGTAAGCGTCGCGGCCGAGCTGTTTCTCGCTGACGGGGCAGGCAACTCGCCGTACATCCAGTCGGTTGTGGAGAACCAAGGCCTCGCGAGGCCTGAACGCTGGCGTCCAGCTCTGCGACGGACCCTCCTGGATGGCAACCATGCGTCCCGAACCCGTGCCGCCGGGCTCCTCGATATGGTCGGCGAGCACAGCGATGTTCAACCCCTCCGGGAATTCTCGAAGAGGTCGAGGGGAGCGCAAGGGACGTCGGTCATCGGTCGCGGCCTTGCCCGCCGTGTCGCAGATCACGTCCAGGTTGCCGATCTCGGACGCGTCCGGGTCGAGGTCGGGCATCGATGGGTGGAAGGTGACACGATCCGAAGGAAGGTCCTCGCACTACTCTGCTTCCTGGTCACTCGGCCGAGCATGGCTGCTGCGCGTGACCAGGTGGTCGAGGCACTGTGGCCAGACCAGGACCCTGCAGCCGCCTCGAACTCCTTGAATCAGACGGTCTACTTCCTGCGCCGGGTCTTCGAACCGAGCTACGTCGATGACCTGTCGCCGGGCTACCTCCGACACGAGACCGACTTGATCTGGCTCGATCCAGGAATGGTCAACGCGGAGTCCGAGACCTGCAAGCGGGCGATCGAGGAGGCTCGGAAGTCGTCGGCCTGGGCGACCGTCGACCTGGTGAGTCGGAGCTATCGCGGTCGATTCGCGCTCGATTTCGAGTACGAAGAATGGTCAACCAACTACCGGGACAACCTGCACGCCTCGTATCTCGAGGTGATCGAGCGTGCCGTCGAAGACGAGATGCGGGCGGCGCGGTTCGATCGCGCTATCGAGCTGTGCAGACGAGCCCTTGACGTCGACCCCCTCTGCGAGCCAATCGAGCGACAGCTGCTTCGGGTCTACCGGCTGACCGGCGCCCATGCTGCGGCCGAGGAGCAATACCGCCACTACTCGACGGCGATGGCGGACGACCTCGGCGTCAGCCCTCCGCCGCTCGAGGAGCTGTAGCCCGGTGATACATCTGCTCGGGTGCCTTGGGAGCTCCTGGGCGGATAGGTAACGTGCCGTATTGACCGTGCTGGAACGGCCTCCCTATAGTCCGGGTACTTTCCAGTACCGGAGTACTAGGAAGCGTTGTTAAGTTCGGACGCGCTGAAGCACCACCTGAAATGGGCACTTGGGGTGGAGCTGAGCGAGTAGTGCAACCGACCGGCTCATC
>JADGQK010000029.1 GCA_017881915.1 Chloroflexota bacterium
GGACATCTTCGCCCAGTTCGTGTACAGCCTGGGCTCGACGTTCCTCGTCGGCCTGCTCGGCGGCGGGCTCGCCGCGATCATCGGGATGACCGTCGGGTTCGTGGCCGGCTATCGAGGCGGCGCCGTCGACGAGATCCTGAACATGTTCACCAACGTCGTCCTGGTGATCCCGACCCTTGCCCTCCTCCTGGTCGCGGCGGCTTACCTGTCGGCTCGCGGCGTCGTGGTGGAGGCGATGTTCATCGGCCTGACCTCATGGCCGTGGGCGGCCCGGGCGATCCGTGCCCAGACATTCACACTGCGCTCGCGCGAGTTCGTGAATCTCGCCCGCATGAGCGGGGTCCGCGGCCTGCGGATCGTCTTCGGCGAGATCGCCCCGAACATGAGCTCGTACCTGTTCCTGACGTTCATCCTCCTGTTCGGCGGCGCGATCCTCATCGCGGCCACCCTGGACTTCATCGGGCTCGGTCCGACGACCGGCTCCTCGCTCGGGCTGATGATGTACAACGCGGTCGCGTGGAGCGCCCTGCAGCTTGGCCTGTGGTGGTGGTTCATCCCGCCGGGGGTCGCGATCACCGCGATCGTCGGCGCGCTCTACATCACGAACGTCGGGCTCGACGAAGTCTTCAATCCACGGCTCAGGAACACGTGAGCCTCCAGGTCACGGACCTGCGGGTCTACTACCGCACCTTGGCCGGGGACGTCCAGGCCCTCGACGGCGTCACCTTCGGCGTCGCGGACGGCGAGATCATGGGCCTGGCCGGCGAGTCCGGCTGCGGCAAGTCCACGCTCGGCAACAGCCTCATCCGGTTCGATCCGCGGATGCGCTACATCGAGGGCCACGTCGAGCTCGACGGCCTGGACCTGCCCATCCGGGACACCAACGCAATGAACGACTTCCGGTTCAGCGCGGTCTCGGTCATCCCGCAGTACGCGATGAGCGCCCTGAATCCCACCCGCAAGATCGGCAAGATGATCGGCGAGCTCCTCGCCACCAAGGACATCGACTACCAGAAGGTGCGTCCCGAGATCGAGCGCCGCCTCGACATGGTCGGCCTCGCCCGGGACGTACTGACGCGCTACCCGATCGAGCTCTCGGGCGGGATGAAGCAGCGGATGGTGATGGTCCTCTCGACCCTGCTCAATCCCTCGCTGCTCATCGCCGACGAGATCACTTCGGCCCTCGACGTGTCGACGCAGAAGGCAGTCGCGCAGACGCTCGTCAGCTTCCGCGACCACGAGTTCGTGAACAGCATGATGGTGATCACCCACGACATGTCGATCCTCTACCAGATCGCGGACTCGATCACGGTCATGTATGCCGGGAAGCTGGCAGAGAAGGCCCCCACGAGTGTGATCATCAACTCGCCTCGGCATCCCTACTCGCAGATGCTCATCGCGTCGCTGCCCGAGGTCGGGGTGCGCTACGCCGACAAGCACCTGACCGGGATCCCGGGCAACCCGCCGTCCCTGCTCAACCCACCGGGCGGTTGTCGATTCCGAGCCCGCTGTCCGCTCGCCTTTGAGAAGTGCCTCGAAGAGCCGCCGTTCATCGAGCTCGCGCCCGGCCATTCGGTCGCCTGCTGGAAGGCGGTCTGAGTCAATGCTCACTCTCGACGCAGTCTCGAAGTCCTACAAGGTCGGTACGTTCGGGGGCAAGGAGCTACCCGCGGTCCAGAACGTGAGCTTCGAGGTGGCCCCCGGCGAGGTCGTCTCGCTGATTGGCGAAAGCGGCAGTGGCAAGACGACCGTCGGCAAGATGATCCTGCGCCTGATCGGCATCTCGGGCGGACAGATCAACCTCGATGGCAACGACATCAGCGCGATCAAGGGTCATGACCTCAAGGCGTATTACCGAAAGGTGCAGGGGGTCTTCCAGGATCCGTTCAGCTCGTTCAATCCCATGTTCAAAGCGGATCACGTCCTGGGCATGATGCGGGACGAGTACTTCGCGGGGATCAGCGCGGCGGACTGGACGAGCAAGGTCGAGGCCTCGCTTCAATCCGTGAGCCTCAACCCCGGCCAGGTCCTGAACAAGTATCCGCACCAGCTCAGCGGCGGACAGCTCCAGCGGCTCCTCATCGCGCGTGCGCTTCTGCTCGATATCGAGATCCTGGTCGCCGACGAGATCATCAGCATGCTCGATGCCTCGACCCGGATCGACGTCGTGAACCTCCTCGGCGATCTCAAGGCGCGCGGCCTCGGGATCCTGTTCATCACCCACGACCTGTCGCTCGGCAACTACATCAGCGAACGCACAGTGATCCTGCGCCAGGGCCGGATCGTGGAAATGGGCGCCACGCCGGGGGTCTTCGGACGGCCGCTCCACCCGTACACCCGGATGCTCATCGACTCCGTCCCGCAGATCCACCAGAAGTGGGGCCAGATCGAGGCGGGTCTGGACGCAACAACCGTCTGGGCGCCGGCCGCGACCGAGCCCTGCCTCTATCACGCCGCGCAGCCAGGCAGCGCCACCACGGCGGCCCCAGCCGGCCTCACCGGGTCAGGTCTGGTCGAGGTCGAAGACGGCCATTTCGTGGGCTGTGTCCAGCCAAACGCCGACGGCACGTGCGGGGGACGGCCCGCGTAGAGCCCAACGGCTCGTGGGCGGCCCCCCCCGGACCGCCCGATCGTCCTGCCTGGAGGCCTCCGTGGGACCCACCGGGACCATCAGGTCAGGTTGCAGCGACCCCTGGGCATGGGATAACGGTCACCAACCAATCCCTCCGTGGGAGTCCACGATCCAAGCGCAGACGTTGCCCGGCGGCCTCGAAGCTGAACAGCAGGTCGGAGCCGGTTCCCTCCGGCTTGTTCGACTGCGCCTCACGCTGGCCCTCCTGGCGATGGCGATCCTGCCGCTCGCGGTCGGGGCGCCCCTGTTCGCGACCGCGATGGATGACCGGCGCACTGCCGAACAAACCACGGTCCAACGGGACGCGGACGTGGCCTCCCAGTCGATCGGATCCACCCTCTCCACGATCGAATCCTCCCTCGCCAGGGCCGCCTCTGCCGATGTCGTCGGAGGCATCGCGCGGGGCGACAAAGGGGCGATCGCGCGCGCTCGAGCCGTGCTCGATCCGGTTGCCGCCGACAGCGCCCACGGGGTCGTCGACATTGCCGTCGTCTCGCCTGGCGGCGTCGTCCTGTTCCGCGAGACGGCCGTGAAGATCGTCACCACAGCGGGCCAGATCGGCGGCGACCCGCTCCTCGAGGCGACGAGCATCAGTGGCCCGGGCGGCGTCGTCGTCGGCGATCCCTCGACGCGGGCGGACGGCACAACCATCGTGGGCCTGGCCACGTCGCTGGCGGGGGCCACGCCGGAAGCACCGCCGGTCGGCATCCTCCGCCTCGACGTCTCCCTCTCTGCGCTCGTCAGCGCGGCCGGTGGACACCTCGGCGCGGGAACGTCGCTGACCCTCACCAACGCCGACGGGGCCCCGATCACCTCGATCCAGGTCCCCGGCGCGAGCAGCCCCGGTGGCCTTACCGGAGGCTCTGGCACGCCGGCCGGGGCCAATAGCTACGCCACGACCGCCGGGGTGCCGGGCCACACCGACTGGAAGGTCCGGCTGGCCGCACCGGTGGACTTCGGCTCACCCTCGATTGCGCTCGTTGCCCTGCTCGGCCTGGCCATTGTCGTTCTCCTGTTGCTCGTCGTATGGATGGCCAAGCAGATCCTCCGGCCGGCCGAGCAGCTCGAGTCGTCGCGGATCCAGATGCACGACCTGTACCAGATGGCCCGCGTCGATTCGCTCCGCGACATGCTTACTGGCCTGGGCAACCACCGCGCTTTCCAGGAGGAGGCGGATCGCCAGATCGACGCGTCGCGCCGCTACGGTGCACCGCTGGCCGTCGTCGCCGTCAACCTCGACGACTTCAAGGCGATCAATGACGAACTTGGCCCTGAGGGCGGCGATGGCATCCTGGCCACCTTCGCCGGGTTGATCCAGAGCACGATGCGCTCACCGGACCGGGCGTTCCGAACGGGAGCAGACGGCTTCGCCATCCTCCTGCCCCACACCGATGCCGACGGCGGCGAGATCTTCGCTCGGCGCCTGCTGGCCGCCGCCCTCGAGCCAACTCGGGGCGCCTCCGCCCGCGACGGGATCTCCTTCTCGGCCGGCGTTTCGGCGTGCCCCGTGCTGGCCACGGATCGACGCCACCTGATTGCCCAGGCCGAGGCCGCGCTGGCGTCGGCCAAGCGCCACGGCCGGACCGCGGTGGAGGTCTTTGACGCCGCCCGCCATCGGTCGCCGGGTGTCCTGTCGTCGACCGCCGAAGCCTCTGCGGCCGTGGCCGAGGCCGTGACGAACAAGCTGATCCGGCCCGTCTTCCAGCCGATTGTTGACCTGCGCAACGGCAAGGTGATCGGCTACGAGGGCCTCGTCCGGCCGATGCCGGCCTCGGGCTTCCCCGACCCAAGCGCGATGTTCGTCGCGGCTGAGCGGGCCGGACGGACCGTGGAGCTCGACTTCGCCTGCATCGAGGCGGTCGCCGTCGGCTCGGGCGAGCTGCCCCGGGAGGCGATGATCACGATCAACGTCTCACCGCGAACCCTGGAGCTGCCCGACTTCAGCCCGCCGATGCTCATCCGGACCCTGCGCCGGGCCGGCCTTGAGCCGGATCGAGTCGTGATCGAGATCACCGAGCGGGAAACGATCGAGGAGATGGACCGCCTCAAACACAACGTCGCCGCCTGCCGGGCAGCCGGCTTCCGGGTGGCGGCCGACGACGTCGGAGCCGGCAATGCCGGGCTGCGCCTGCTGAGCCAAATCCAGTTCGACATCGTGAAGATCGACCTGTCGCTGGTCCAGGAAGGGGCCCTGTACGAAACCTCGCTGGCCGTTGTCGGATCGCTCCAGGAGCTCGCGCGGCGGTGGGGTGCCTGGGTGATCGCTGAAGGGATCGAGACACCCGAGCAGCTCCGGGTTGTGCGCGACCTCGAGATCAGTGCCGGCCAGGGGTATCTGCTCGGTCGCCCGAGCTCGGCCGAGGACCTCCGCGAGGTCGACGCGTCGACCGTCGACCTGACGGCGCTCATGGGCCGCGACAACTGGCTCCTTGACCTGGCCCGGGCGGCACCCGGGCTCGGCGTCGCCCGCTCCGGCTGACGGGCGATCCGGGTCCGCCATAAAGGGCGGCGCAGCCCACCGTCCTGCGGCGTTTGCCGTCAGGCGCGATCGGCGTCAGCATTCAGGCGTGCATTCCCGCTCGATCCGGGCGTTCGGCCTGGCTGCGCTCGTCGCTCTCGCCGCCGCCTGTTCGCCGGCCGCGCCGACCGGTCCGGCGGATTCCGGCGGCGCAGCCTCGATCGGCCCGACAGGCGCTGGCGACGGACCTTCGATCGGACCGAGTGACGGACCGTCGCCCTCGTCGCTCGCCTGCACCCACCAGTTCCGGGTTGGCTTGGTGGCCCAACCGGGCAGCCTGGCCGACAACGGCTACAACCAGTCCGCGGCTGCCGGGCTCGACGCGGCCTCGGCCGCGGCCCCCTCATGCTTCCGGATCGATACCGTCGCCTCGAAGACGGTCGGCGACGCCGCGAAGGATGTCCAGGCGTACGCCGAGGCGGGTTACGACGTCGTGGTCGGGGTCGGCCAGTCGCTCGGCGATGCGCTGGGCGATGTCGCCGGCACCCACCCGAACGTGCGCTTCATCGGCGTCGACGCGGCACCGGGACCCACCCACGACGCGTCGTGGCAAACGAACGGCGAGAGCCTGTTCTTCGCCGAGGATCAGCAAGGCTACCTGGCCGGCGTGCTGGCGGCCCTGGTCAGCCACACCCGCAACATCGGAGTCGTCGGTGGGCTGCTCCTCGTCCCCCAGGTTGAGAGCTCGGTGGAGGGCTTCCTCCATGGCGCCGCGGCGACCGTGCCCGGGATCACCGTCCAGTTTGCCTACGCGAGCTCGTTCAGCGATCCAGCCCAGGGCCGCGCCGCGGCGACGGCGATGATTGCCAAGGGCGCTGACGTGATCTTCTCGAGCGGGAGCGCGACCGGTGACGGGGCGCTCCTGGCCGCCTGCAAGGCCGGGGTGATGGCCATCGGCTCCGACACCGACCAGGCGCTCAGCCTGCCGGCGGCCGCCCCGTGCCTCATCTCGAGCGCGATGAAGAACGTCACGGGCGCGCTGTCGGCGGCCCTCGTCCGGCTGGCCAGTGGCTCGTTCACGCCCGGCTTCCATACCGACGACGCGGCATCCAGCGGGATCCTCCTGGCCCCTGGGCACGACCTCGCCGGCGACCTCTTGGCCGCGACCCAGGACCATCTCGATGCCACGCTGCGCGGCCTGGCCGACGGCTCGCTCAGGCCGAACGTGGTGATCGACGGCAAGACGCCCTGAGGCCTGGCCCTCGGTCGCGCGCTGACGTACCCCTCCGACTTGCCCGGACAGGGCAGCGCCGGTACGATGCCAGTTAGCCGGCCCCGGAGCGCGTCCAGAGAGGGCTGATCCCCCGCCACTCCTGTGTCCCGTTCCGGCGCACCGAGCCAATCTAGGAGGAACCATGCGTATTCGCTCCACGGGCGCCGCCCTGTTCGCCGGCGTCGCCCTCATCGTGTCCGCCTGTAGCAGCGGTGCAACAACTGCACCATCCGTGGCGGCTCCGACAACTGCGTCGGTCGCCCCGAGCACGGCACCCAGCACGGCCCCGTCCGTCGCGGCCACTCCGGCGCCGTCGTCGGCGCTCAAGATCGGCGTCGTCACCGATATCGGCTCGCTGAACGACAAGAACTTCAACGAGTACACGTACAAGGGAGCCGTGGCCGGCGCCACCGACATCGGGGCCGCGACGCCCGGGTCTGTCGTCCCCAAGTCTTCGACCGAGTATGCCCAGGACATCAAGTCGTTCACCGACCAGCATTACGACGTGATCGTGACCGTCGGGTTCAACCTGACCCATGACACGATCGGGGCGGCCAAGGCCAACCCGAACACCTGGTTCATCGGCGTCGACCAGGCTCCCTGCGTCGATCCGACCGGTGCCGACGACACCAAGTTCGCCTGCAAGGGCGACGCCAAGACGCTCCTGCCGAAGTACATCTCGATCACCTACCAGGAGGACCAGGCGGGCTATCTGGCCGGCATGGTCGCGGCGAGCGTAAGCAAGAGCGGCACGATCGCCGCGATCGGTGGCACGAGCCTGTGCGCACCGTGCATTCGCTACATCCAGGGCTTCGCGCTGGGCGCCCAGTCGATCAACAGCTCGATCAGCGTCAAGACCGCCTACGTCACCGGCGACTTCTCGACCAAGGCGTTCGGTGATCCGGTCTACGGCAAGCAATACGCGACGAGCTTCATCGCTCAGAACAAGCCCGACGTCATCTTCCAGGTGGCCGGCGCAACCGGCAATGGCATCCTCGATGCCGCCTGCAGCGCGAAGATCTACGGGATCGGCGTCGACGTCGACCAGTTCCTGTCCTACCCGAATGCCGACACATGCATCGTGACCAGTGCCGAGAAGCACCTCACCAACTCGGTCGAGGCGACGATCAAGACGATCGGGGCGGCTACCGCGGTCGGTGGTCCGCAGTTGTTCAATGCCTCCAACGACGGGATCGGGATCTCGGACTTCCACGACAAGACGAGCCTCATCTCGGCCGACCTGACGACCAAGCTGGCCACCGCCCTCGCGGCGATGAAGGCCGGCTCCCTGGTTACCTGCCCAGCCACCGGCTGCGGCGTCTACAGCAAGTAACCCCAAGCTCGAAGCTGATCCGAGCGGGCCAGGCCGACAAGGCTGGCCCGCTCACCCTATCGCCCACCTGTGGAGGCCCCCCGGTGACGTCCACACCGGCCAGCGCCAGCTTCGACCCAGCCGCCGTATCTGCCCCTGCCCTCGAGATGCGCGGGATCACCAAACGCTATCCGGGGGTGGTCGCCAACGACCGCATCGATCTCGTCGTGCGACCCGGCGAGATCCACGCCCTGCTCGGTGAGAACGGCGCCGGCAAGAGCACCCTGATGAACATCCTGTATGGGCTCGCCCGGCCCGACGAGGGCCAGATCCTGCTGGATGGGGCCGAGGTCAAGATCAGCGGCCCGGCCGACGCGATCAGTCGCGGGATCAGCATGGTCCACCAGCACTTCATGCTCGTCCCGGTCCTCACCGTGGCCGAGAACATCCTGCTCGGCGCCGAGACGATGGCCAACCCGGTCTTCCTCGATCGGGTCGAGGCCCGCCGCCGGATCCGCGAGCTGGGCGCCCGGTTCGGCTTCGAGATGGACCCCGACGCCAAGGTGGCCACGCTCTCGGTCGGCTGGCAGCAGCGGGTCGAGATCCTCAAGGCGCTCTACCGCCAGGCGCGGATCCTGGTCCTGGATGAGCCGACGGCCGTGCTCACGCCGCAGGAGACCGAGGAGATCTTCGCGGTCCTCAAGCGCCTGGCTGCCGAGGGCCACTCGATCATCTTCATCAGCCACAAGCTCTACGAGGTCCTGGAGATCGCCGACCGGATCACCGTCATTCGGCGCGGCCGGGTGGTCGGCTCACGCACCCCGGCGGAGACGAACGAGGGCGACCTGGCCGAGATGATGGTCGGGCGCGAGGTCCAGCTCACGATCGACCGGGGCGAATCGCATCCAGGCAAGTCGGTCCTCGAAGTCAGGGGGCTGCACGTCGCCGACGATCGCGCCAGCGAGATCGTCCGCGGGATCGACCTGCAGGTCCGGACCGGTGAGATCCTGGGCATCGCCGGCGTGGCCGGCAACGGCCAGGATGAGCTCGTCGAGGCCCTCGTCGGCCTGCGCCGGCCAACGGCCGGCCAGATCCAGCTGGGGGGCCGCGACGTGGCCGGGCACACCCCTCGCCAGATGAACGAGGCCGGCGTTGCCTACGTCCCGGCCGACCGCCATCGCTTCGGGCTGGTCCTGCCCTTCTCGATCGCCGACAACGTCGTCCTGACCAGCTACTACCGGGTGCCGTTCACCCATGGACCGATCCGCGATGAGGGTGAGATCGAGTCGGCCGCCGAACAGGCAATTGCCGCCTATGACATCCGAACGCCATCGGCCACGGCCCGCGCCGCCACGCTGTCGGGCGGCAACCAGCAGAAGCTCGTCGTTGCCCGCGAGTTCAGTCGGGAGCTGGCCCTGCTCGTGCTCGACCAGCCGACGCGCGGGCTCGACGTGGGGAGCATCGAGTTCATCCACCGCCAGGTCCTCGCCAAGCGCGACGCGGGCACGGCGATCCTGCTCGTCTCGGCCGAGCTCGACGAGATCCTTGAGCTGTCCGACCGGATCGCGGTGATGTACCGCGGCCAGCTCGTGGCGACGGTCGATGGCCGTTCCGCCGACAAGTACGAAATCGGCCTGCTGATGGCGACCGGTGGGCGCGAACGAACCGCCGAGCTGGCCGAAGCCGCGGCTGCGGATAGCGGAGTGACACCATGACGGCAGCGCGGCCAGACCAGGAGGCCTCGCGCCGTCGGAGCCTGGGCCGGCGGGTCTGGTCGGCCATCGGCCTGCCGCTCGTGGCGATCGTGCTGGCGATGCTCGTCGGGGCGGTCGTGATCATCGCCTCGGAGCTGCTCGTCGGCGGCGGCCAGCTGAACTGGGGTAAGCCCCTGGAGGCTTACGGTGCGCTGTTCCAGGGGGCCTTCGGCGGAACAGACGCCGTGGTCCAGACCGCGGTGTCGACGGCACCCCTCCTCCTGGCGGCCCTGGGCGTCGGCTTTGGCTTCAAATCCGGGCTGTTCAACATCGGGGCACAGGGCCAGTACCTGACCGGGGCCCTGGGCGCCGTCGCCGTCGGCGTCGCCCTGGCCGGCGCGCCGGGGATCGTGGCCGTCCCGCTGTCGGTCCTCGCCGGGGTCGCCGTCGGCGCGCTGTGGGGCTTCATCCCGGGCTTCCTCAAGGCCACCCGGGGTGCCCACGAGGTGGTCACCACGATCATGCTCAACTATGTCGCGATCTCGCTCCTGGCGGCCCTCGTGGCCGGTCCTCTGAACACGCCCAAGAGCATCTCGCCGGTGACCCACGATGTCGGCAATGCGGCCCTTCCCGTCTTCATCGGCAGCAACGGCCACATCGGGATCCTGATCGCGGTGGCGATGGTCGCCGTCGTGTGGTTCGTGCTCTACCGGACCACCTTCGGCTTCGAGGTACGCGCGGTTGGAGTCAATCCCGATGCGGCCCGCTACGCCGGCATGCGGCCGCGCCTGTTGACGATGCTGACGATGACGATCTGTGGCGGCCTGTCGGGCCTGGCCGGGGCCGGCGACCTGCTCGGGGTCAGCCACCAGATGACCAGCTCGTTCAGCACGACCGTCGGCTTCGACTCGATCGCGGTGGCACTCCTCGGCCGGTCGAACCCGGTGGGCATCCTGTTCGGGGCGATCCTGTTCGGGGCGATGCGGGCGGGGGCTCCCCTGATGCAGATCCAGGCCAGCATTCCGGCTGAGCTGATCGACGTGATCCAGGGGACGGTCCTGTTCTTCCTGGTCGCGACTCCGGTGATCCTGCGCGGCTTCCAGACGGGGCTCGATACGACCCAGATCACCCGGAGCTACGGGGAGGCCAGTCACTGATGGACGGGCTGATCAACGGCCTGTACGGGATCCCCCTCCTGGGCATCCTGGTCCAGTTCGTCGGCTACATCGTCCATATCGTCCCCGACATCTCGCCGCTCCTCCTGCAGGCGGCCACGCCACTGGCCCTGGGCGCGCTGTGCGGCGTGATCTGCGAGCGATCGGGCGTGGTCAACATCGGGATCGAGGGGACGATGCTGGCCAGCGCATTTGTGGCCTGGATCGTCGGCGTGACCGTCGCGCCGCTCCTGCCGGCGGACCCATCGCCGATCTTCGGGATCACGCCCACGCTGTTGATCGCCCTCGTCGCGGCTCTGCTGACCGCGCTGCTCATCTCACTCGTCCACGCCTGGTTGTCGATCACCGTGCGGGCCGACCAGATCATCAGCGGCACGATCATCAACATCGCCGCCTTCGGAGTCACCGGCTACCTGTTCCAGCTGATCGAGAAGGGCTCGCCGACGAGCGCCGGTGCGTTCACGGCGTTCACGCCCCCCAGCCAGCTCGTCCAGATCCCACTGGTCGGCTGGATCTTCAACATGTTCCTCAACCAGGGCCCGATCGCGATGTCGGTGATCGTGATCGTGATCGTGATGCAGGTCCTCCTCTTCCGGTCGCGCTGGGGCCTGCGCACCCGGGCGGTCGGCGAGCACCCTCGGGCGGCCGAGACGGTCGGCATCGATGTCGTCCGCCTGCGCTACCGGAACGTCCTCGCCGGCGGCCTCCTGGCCGGCCTGGCCGGGGCGTTCCTGACGATGGAGGCGTCGAACTCGTTCCAGACCGCCATGACCCAGGGGCGCGGGTTCATCGCCCTGGCGGCCATGATCATCGGGCGCTGGACGCCGCTCGGCGCGCTCGGCGCCGCGCTCCTGTTCTCATCGTCCCAGGCGATCGCCCAGTCGATCACGTTCGCGCCACCGGGGGGCGATCTCGGGACGATCCTGACCGCGATCCCGGCCCAGGGCTACGACATGCTGCCGTACCTCGTGACGATCATTGTCGTGGCCGGCCTGATCGGCCGGAGCATTCCCCCGGCCGCCGACGGTCAACCCTACGAGCGCGAAGCCGCGACCTGATGGCCGACCGCGCGGCGGAGCGCGCCCGGGCGTCGGCCATGCTCGATCTTCAGGAGGGCCGCGGCCCGGTCACCCTGCTTGACGGCGCAGGGATCGCCGAGGTTCTCCTTAGAGCTCGCCGGATCGCGATCGTGGGGGCGTCGGCCAACCCGTTCCGGCCGTCGTTCGCGGTTCTGCGCTACCTCGTCCTGAACGGCTACGACTGCGTCCCAATCAACCCGAACGTCCGCGACGTGCTCGGGCGGCCGGCCTTCCGGACCGTGGTCGAGGCGACGGACGCCACCGGGCCATTCGACATTGTCGACGTCTTCCGCCGATCCGAGCTGTGCGTCCTCCATGCCCAGGAGGCCGTTGCCATCGGCGCCGGCTGCCTCTGGCTGCAACTCGGGGTCGTGAACTGGGAGGCCGCAGCGATCGCGACCGCCGGGGGGCTGTCGGTCGTGATGAATCGGTGCACCGCAATCGAGCATCGTTTGCTCCGCGATCGCGCCTGACGGCTGAGGCTGGGTGCCGGGGCAGGGCCTGAGCGGCGCTGGGGCGGCCGGGCGCGGGCTTGCGCTCGCCGCGTGCTGGGGCGTGTTCTCAGTACATCAAATCGGTCGCATCGGCCCGGAATCCGCCGCTGGCGGGGTTGCCGAGTCCGGAACCATCCCGGCGCAGGCGTGGCTCGGGAAGATTCCAAAGTTCAGCGAGCCTCAATGCCGGCCGAACCAACTCTGATTGGGTCTTCCTGAGCTCGAATCACTCGATTTGATGTACTGAGAACACACTCATGCGAGGCGCGACACGGCGTCAGCCCGGCAGGGACCTGGAGCGAGCCGCTGGCCGGCCTGTGGGCGACGGACACGAGGCCAGGCTCGGCCCGGTACCGCGCGCCCCTGTACAGACGCCCAGCACGCGGATCCGACTAGCGCATGAACAACGCCGTTGCGATCGCGGCGATTCCGATCAGGCCGATGCCCGCCCCGACCCGGACCTGGCGCTGGAGGATCTCCATCGCGACCGATGCCCCGGTCTTGGAGTCGTCCCGGACACCGCCCCGCCAGGCCTCGTAGCGGGCAACGTTCCTGTCCTGCTCCCTGAGGGCCTGGAGACGAGCGTACGGCGCCCGGGTTCGCAGATAGCCGAAGACGATCAGGCCGAGCCCGGCGATCAACAGGACCCAGCCGACTGGGGTCATCGTGGGTCGGCCGGATCCGGATCGGCCGGAGCTTCAGCTCGCTCGAGTCGCGCACGAAGGAGCTTCCCGACCAGCTCGGCATTGGCCTGGCCGCGAGTTGCCTTCATCACCTGGCCGACGAGAAACCCGAGCGACGGCTTGCCGGCGTGGTGGTCGGCGACCGCCGCCGGATTCGCCAGGAGGACGGCATCGACGGCGTTTCCCAGCGCGTCGCGATCGCTGATCTGGCGAAAGCCCTGCGCCTCGATGATCGAGCCGACCGTCCCGCCCTCGGCCAGGTGCTGGATCAGCACCTCCCGGGCATTCGTTCGGGAGAGCTCACCCGTGCTGATCCGGCGGAGGAGGTCGGCCAGCTCGACCGCGCGGGCCCGGCGCACGAGGCCGTCGGACGTGCGTTCGGTCGACTCCTTGACCGCCCGGCCGTAATCGCCGGTCACGAAGTTTGCGATTTCCTTGGCCGGCAGCCGTGGGCCGGCCGCGCGGATCGCCTCGAAGGCGATCGCCAGGTCGGGCTCGGCCACGATCACCGCGGCATCGTAGGCAGACAGGCCGAGCTCGTCGCGATAGCGCGAACGGCGGGCGGCCGGCAGCTCGGGCAGGGCGGCCCGGACGGCCTCGATCCAGGCCGGGGCGACGCGCAGCGGCGGCAGGTCCGGCTCCGGGAAGTAACGATAGTCGTGCGAATCTTCCTTGGAGCGCATGACGTAGGTGACGCCGCGCGAATCGTCCCAGCCGCGGGTGTCCTGGCTGAGGACCGCGCCCGCGTCCAGCGCGACCGCCTGGCGCTCGATCTCGAAGGCGATCGCCCGTTCGACCGAGCGGAACGAGTTCATGTTCTTGACCTCGACCCGCGTTCCGAACGGCTCGCTGCCGCGCGGGCGGAGCGAGACGTTCGCCTCGACCCGCATCTGGCCGCGGTCCATGTCGGCGTCGGAGACGCCGATCGTGCGCAGGACGAGCTGGAGCTCCTCGGCATAGCGACGCGCCTGTTCGGCAGTCCGAATCGAGGGCTCAGTGACGATCTCCATCAGCGGCGCGCCCGACCGGTTGAAATCGATCAGGCTGATCCGGCGGCCGGTCGCGTCCGCGGCGTGAATCAGCTTGGCCGTGTCCTCTTCCAGGTGTGCCCGCTGGATCCCGACCACGAATGGTCCGTCCGAGGTCTCGATCGCCAGCCGGCCGTGGGCGGCCAGGGGCAGGTCGTACTGGCTGATCTGGTAACCCTTGGGCAGGTCCGGGTAGAAGTAGTTCTTGCGGTCCCAGCGGGTCGCGCCGGGAATCGTCGCCCCGATCGCGAGGCCGGTCGCGAGAACACCCTCGACTGCCGCCCGGTTGATCGTGGGCAGGGCACCCGGCAAGCCGAGGCAAACCGGGCAGGTGTGGCTGTTGGGAGGGGCTCCGTCGTACGCGGTCGAGCACGAGCAGAACATCTTGCTGGCCGTTCGGAGCTGGCAATGGACCTCGATCCCGATGACCGCTTCGTAGCGTTCGAGCGCCGGCGAGACGGGGGCGACGGGCGCGGTCACGGAGCGACCTGGCTCTCGACGATCAGGAACAAGCCGTACATCGCCACGGCTAGCCAGCCCACGGCCACGAATACCCGTCGGGCGAAGAGCCGCACCCGGGGTCGGTCGGTGATCCGACGAGTCGCCTCGATGGCCGTCCGCGTGGGATCGCCATCGTGGACCAATGGGCCGACCGCCTCCCGGGTGACCGCATAGCTCCGCCACGCGGCGATCACGACGGCTGTCGCGCCACACAGTTGGAGCAGGAAGCGGGCCATTCAGGGGAGTTTGGCACAGCCTGCCCCCAGGCTGCCACCAGGCCCTGCGCGAGCGCGGCCAGGACGCCCTTCAGCCGCGACGCACGAACGGCCTGACCGAGGATCGCTTCAGGCGTCGCCTCGGACGCGCTTCACGAAGCGGCCGATCCGGACGAGCGCCTCCCGGAGCTGCTCCTCCGAGGTCGCGTAGCAGGCCCGGACGTGACCCTCTCCCGACGGGCCGAATACGCTGCCGGGCACGACCGCGACGCGCTCCTCGTGGAGCAATCGCTCGGCGAACGTCTCGGCGTCGAGGCCGGTGGAGCTGATCTGGGGGAAGGCGTAGAACGCTCCGCGTGGTTCGAACGTGTGCAGCCCCAGCTCGTTGAGGCCGTCGACGATCAGCCGGCGGCGTCCGTCGTAGGCGGCCAGCATCCGCTCCACGTCCGCCTCGCCGTTGGTCAGTGCCTCGAGTGCGGCATCCTGGGCCGTTGTGGGGGCAGACATGATCGAGTACTGATGGACCTTGACGATCCCCTCGAGGATCCCGGCGGGGGCGCACAGCCAGCCGACCCGCCAGCCGGTCATGGCGTAGGCCTTGCTGAAGCCGCCGATCAGGATCGTCCGCTCGCGCATTCCCGGCAGGGAGCTCAGGGCCCGGTGACGGTACGACCCGTAGGCGAGCCGGTCGTAGATCTCGTCGGAGTAGACGAGCAGGTCGTGGCGCACGGCGATCGCCGCCAGCTCGTCCTGGGTCTCGTCGGACAGGACTGCACCCGTTGGATTACACGGATAGCCCAGGAAGAGCGCCTTCGTATTCGGCGTGATCGCCCGTTCGACCGCGGCCGGGTCCAGGGCGAAATCATCCTCGAGTCGGGTGGCGACCTGGACCGCCGTGCCGCCGGCGAACCGGATCGCGGGCAGGTAAGCAACGTATGACGGCTCGTGCAGGATCACCTCGTCACCCGGATCGCAAGTCGCCCGCAGGGCCAGGTCGACGGCCTCTGAGGCGCCGACCGTGATCAGGACTTCGCGCGCCGGGTCGTAGCTGACGCCGTAGCGCCGCTCGAGATGGGCAGTCAGCGCCCGGCGGAGCTCGAGCGTTCCGTAGTTGCTGGTGTAGTGGGTCCGACCCCGGCGCAGGCTGGCGATCCCGGCCTCCACGATCCCGGGCGGCGTGTCGAAGTCCGGCTCGCCGACGCCCAGGCTGATCACGTCGTCCATCGTTGCCAGGATGTCGAAGAAACGGCGAATGCCCGACGGTGGGACGGATCGGACCCGCTCGGCCAGGGCACGCTCGGCCAGCGGAGCGCGGGCCTGCGCGGTCGGCGGGCGGGGCGTGTCGGTGGTCATGGCGGCGAGTATACGGACCTGCCGCCCGGGACGATCCGGCGAGGCACGTCGGGCGTAGCATCTCGTGACCAGATCGTGCGGAGGATGCCGATGCTCGGCCGAGTGCTTGAACGGTTCATCGATGCCCAGTCTCGCTGGGCGAAACCGCTTGGCGACTGGCTCCACGGGGTGATGGCCGCGATCTTTGGCCGGATGCTCCCGATCCGCGACTTCCTGGGGGGCACCTGGCTGGGCCATCCGCTTCACGCCCTGCTGACCGACGTCCCAATCGGAGCCCTGACCCTGACGATCGTCCTCGACGTGATCGGCCAGCCTGTGGCGGCCGATGTGGCTCTCCTGATCGGCGTCCTGGCGATGATCGCTGCCGCCCTCGCGGGCTACGCCGACTATTCCACAACCGACGGCCGGGCACGGGTCCGGGCGACGATCCACAGCTCGCTCATGGTCGTCTCGCTCTTGATCTACCTCGTCTCGCTGGCGATCCGGGCGACTGGACCGACGAGCCGCGCCTTGCCGATCGCCCTCTCGATCGTCGCCTTTGTGATCCTGGCTGGAGGTGCCTTCGTCGGCGGCGACGTCGCCTACGCCCTGGGCAACATGGTCGACCGTCACGCCTGGCGTCCGTCCGGGGCGAAATGGCAGCCGCTCGAGGTCGGGGAGATCGCCGAGGGCAGCCCGGTCAGGGCCAGGGTCGGCGCCCAGGCGTTGGTCCTGATCCGATCGGGCAAGACGATCCACGCACTCCACGAACTGTGCGCCCACGCCGGTGGACCGCTGAGCGAGGGCACGATCGTCGCCGGTTGCATCGAATGCCCCTGGCACGGCTCCCGCTTCGAGATTGCGACAGGCCGGCGGGCGCGCGGGCCGACGGTCTATGACCAGCCCGCCTACGAAGTGCGGGCGGTCGCCCCCGGGGGTTACGAGGTGCGGCGGACCTCCTGATCGGGCCGACGGCGGCGGGCCTCGCCTCGAAATGCGCGGTTTGTCGCCCGGGCGGCACCAACTGACAACGCGGCGAGTTCGCCGGCAAGACCGGGGGGGACGCCTCAGGCGGCACCAGCCAGGGCGGCCGCTCGCTCGGCCGGCGAGGGCTGGGTCGGGTCGCCGGCGAGCGCGAGCTGGGTTGGCTCGAGGCCGCGCCACGCGGCGTCGGCCGTAATCGCCTCGTAACCGCGGGCGAGCTCGAGCAGCCCGGCCTCGCTCCACGGAGCGCCGATCAGCTGCAGTCCAACCGGCAGTCCGTCCGACAGGCCGCACGGGATCGAGACACCGGGCAGCCCAGCCATGTTGACCGGCAGGGTGCACGCATCGGAGAGGTACATCGACACTGGGTCGGCCAGCCGCGCCCCGAAGCGGAAGGCGACCGTCGGGCTGGTCGGCGCCACGAGCGCGTCGAAGCCGGCGTCCCACAGCCGGTCGAAGTCGGCCTTGATCAAGGTCCGGACCTTCTGGGCCTTGAGGTAGTAGGCGTCGTAGTAGCCGGCGGACAGGGCGTACGTGCCGAGCATGATCCGGCGCTTGACCTCGGCCCCGAATCCTTCGCCCCGGGTGGCCAGCTCGTTAGACAGCGTGTCGCCGTCACGCCGGCCCCGACCGTAGCGGATC
Organism: Chloroflexota bacterium; assembly: GCA_017881915.1. Taxonomy (GTDB): domain Bacteria; phylum Chloroflexota; class Limnocylindria; order Limnocylindrales; family CSP1-4; genus Palsa-1033. Next base: position 17,503 of record JADGQK010000029.1, read on the forward strand.
CCGTCGTAGCGGGCGAGGTTGGCCGAGGCCTCGGCCGGCGCCACGATGTAGTACGTCGCCAGGCCGTACTCGGTGTGGGGCAGGCTGACCTCATCGACGGTCGCACCGGCCGCCTCGAGCGCCGCGACCGCCTCGCGGACGCGAGCCTCGACGCCCGGCTCCATGCCGGCCACGAAATACTCCCTGGGCAACCCCAGCCGCTTGCCCCGGAGCGCGCCGGCGGCCGCATCGTCGGAGGCGGCCAGGGCCAGCAATGCGTCGGGAACGGGCACCGGCGCCGAGGTCGAGTCGCGCTCGTCGCGGCCGGCGACCGCGTGGAGCAGGGCGGCGGCGTCGCGGCTGTCCCGGGCGAACGGACCAATCTGGTCGAGCGAGCTGGCGAAGGCCACGATCCCGTAGCGGCTCACCCGGCCATACGTTGGCTTCATCCCGACGATGCCGCACAGGGCCGCCGGCTGGCGGATCGAACCACCCGTGTCGGTGCCAATCCCGAACGGCGCGTGGAAGGCCGCGATGGCCGCGGCGGAGCCACCGCTCGAGCCGCCGGGAACGCGGTCGAGGTCCCACGGGTTCGAGGTCGGGCCGAAGGCGGAGTGCTCGGTCGAGCTGCCCATGGCGAACTCGTCCATGTTCGTCTTGCCCAGGATCACCGCGCCGGCGGCCCGGAGCCGCTCGGTGATGTGGGCGTCATAGGGCGCCCTGTAACCCTCGAGGATCCGGGAACCGGCCGTGCACTGGCCGCCCTCGACTGACACGAGGTCTTTGAGCGCAACCGGCAGGCCCAGCAGGGGCGGGAGCCCGGCGAGCACGGCAGGCCCCTCGCGGCGCGCCTGCACCAACCGGGAATCGGCGGCGGTCGCGGCAGCTCGAGCGCCGGTGTCCTCGATCGTCAGCCAGGCATGGAGGCCGTGGTTGTCGCGCTCCGCCGCGGCCAGGTGAGCCTCGACGAGCTCAACCGAGCTGAAGGCCCCGGCGCGCAGCCCGGCGGCCAGCTCGTGGCCCGAACCTCGGATCAGCTCGTTCGCTTCGGCAACCATCGGTCAGTCGCCGCCACCGAGGATCGCCGTCACGACGATGAACCCGTCGCTTGTCGCAGCCGCATTGGCCAGGGCCGTCGCCTGCGGGAACGATGGTTTGACCAGGTCGTCGCGCAGGATGTTCTCGAGCTCGATTGTCTGGGCAGTCGGCGCGATCGCCTCGGTGTCGAGCTCGGTCAGCCGAGTGTACTGGTCGAGGATGTGGTTAAGCTCGCCCTCGAGCCGGCCGAGCTCGGCCTCGGTCAGGCCGAGGCGGGCCAGGTGGGCAACGTGGGCGACGTCGTCGCGGGACAGGCTGGCCATGAGCCGATGATAGCGGACCGGGACCGGCCGACGGTCAGGCGTCCCCCGTCGCGAGTTCTCCGCCGAGCAGGTGCCGGAATCCGCCCTCGTCGACGACAGGAACGCCCAACTCCTGGGCCTTTGCAAGCTTCGAGCCGGCGCTCTCGCCGGCCACCAGGTAGTCGGTCTTCTTCGAGACCGAGCCCGACGTCCGGCCGCCTGCCGCCCGGATCGCCTCCTCGGCGGCCTGCCGGTCGAAGCCGGCCAGCGATCCCGTGACAACCAACGTCATCCCGGCAAGTGGCCCACGGGCGGCCGCCCCGGCTTCGTCGGCGAGCGCCGGGGGGATCGTCGGGCGCTCCGCCTCGACCCCGGCATCGATGAGCTCGGCGAGCACGCCGCGCGTCGCAGAATCGGTGAAGTAGCGGACCAGGCCGGCGGCCACGGTCGCGCCGACGCCCGGCACGTCCTCAAACGCCTCCGGTTCGAATTCGGCGATCCGATTGAGCTCGGCGGCCACCCGGGCGGTCCAACCGGCCGCACCGCCCATCGGCTCGTCCTCGGCCGGCGGAATCCGGGCCGCCAGCCAGCCCGCAACGTCGATCGCCGTCTGCTCGCCGATCTGGGGGATGCCGAGCGAGTTGAGGATCCGGGCGAGTGGCCGGCGTCGAGCCCGGTCGATCGAGGCAACCAGGTTCTCGGCGCTCCTGCGGGCGAACCGCTCGAGCGTCATCAGGGTCTCGACATCGAGCCGGAAGAAGGCGGCCCGCGACCCGAGCAGGCCGCGCTGGAGGAGCTGCTCCACCACCGCCCAGCCGGCGCCTTCGATGTCCATCCCAGCGCGTCCGGCAAAATGGCCGTACTCCTGGGCGATCCGTGCCGGGCAGCGCAGGTTGGGACAGTAATGGCGGACGGCGCCCTCGTCGCGTACGACCGGCGTACGACACACGGGGCAAACGACCGGCATCTCGAACTCGACTTCGGCCCCGGTCCGCGCCTCGGCGATCGGGCCGACGACCTCGGGGATCACGTCGCCGGCCTTCTGGAGGATCACCGTGTCGCCGATCCGGATGTCCTTGCGCCGGACCTCGTCCAGGTTGTGGAGCGTGGCTCGGGCCACCGTTGAGCCGGCGACCTTGACCGGGCGAAGGTGGGCGACCGGGGTCAGCGTGCCGGTCCGGCCGACGTAGGCCACGATGTCTTCGACCACCGTCTGGACCTGCTCGGGCGGGAACTTGTAGGCGATCGCCCAGCGCGGCGCCCGGGCGACCAGCCCGAGCCGGGCTTGCTGGTCGAGTCGGTCGACCTTGACCACGACCCCGTCCGTTTCGTAGGGCAGGCCGTGGCGGCGCTCGCGCCAGGTCTCGATGAACTCGATCACCCCCTCGATGTCGAGGTCCGTCGCGCTCTCCGGGTTGACCGGCAGGCCCAGGTTTGCCAGTCGTGCCAGGGCCGCGGACTGGGTGGCCAGGGGCGGCTCGGAAGCTTCGTCGATGAACTGGTAGAACCAGGCCGCGAGGCGCCGGCTGGCGGTCACCGCCGGATCCTGCTGGCGCAGCGAGCCGGCTCCGCTGTTGCGTGGGTTGGCATACAGCGCGAGGCCGGCCTCTTCGCGCTCGGCGTTGATCCGGGCGAACTCCGCCCTGGGCATGTAGACCTCGCCGCGGGCCTCGATCGTCAGGGGCTCGTTCAGGCGGCCAGGTATCGCCTGGATCGTGCGCAGGTTGGCGGTTACGTCCTCGCCGGTCGTGCCGTCGCCGCGGGTGGCGCCCAGGGTGAACCGGCCACGCTCGAAGCGCAGGCTGACCGCCAGGCCGTCGATCTTCAACTCGGCGCCATAGCGCAGTTCGGGCGCCGGTTCCGGCGCCGGGGCAAGGCCCAGTCCACGCCGGACGCGCGAGTCGAAGGCCCGCAGCTCGTCGGCCGAGAAGGCATTGCCAAGCGACAGCATCGGTCGGCTGTGACGGACCTCGGCGAACGTGGACGAGGTCCCGGCCCCAACCCTGACCGTGGGCGACTCGGGCGTGCGCAGGGCCGGGAACGCCGTCTCGATGGCGACCAGCTCGCGGAACCGAGTGTCGTACTCCGCGTCCGACAGCTCGGGCGCGTCCTCGAGGTAGTACAGCCGGTTGGCCCGCTCGACTTCGGCGGCCAGCTCGGCGTGACGGGCGGCGGCGGGCGCAGCTCCGCCGGCCCGGGCTGCCTCCACGAGGGCCGGATCGACCGGCAGGTTGCTCATCGTGGCTAGCCGATCAGCTCCAGGTTGGCCAGGCTGGCCAGCATCGTCTTGCGCCCGACGGCGCTGTCGCGGAAGGCCACTGTGACCTCTTCGTCGTCGCGGGTCAGCCGGGCCGACACGACGATCCCGTCACCGAAGCGGGCGTGGCGAACGCGGTCGCCGTCGCGGTAGCGCCGCTCGCCGGGCACGATCGGTCGCGGCGGGATCACGGCCGCGACTGCCTCGATCCGCCGAACCGGCAGGTCCTCCGGCAGGTCCGGATCGACGTCGACCGGATCGTCCCAGGCCCGGATCCCCTTCCCCGGGGTCGTCGTCAGCTGACCCGAACGCGCCCCGGCGGCATAGGCCGAGCGCTTGGCCGCGAGGTCGCGGCTCGGGGCAAACGCCGTGCCGGCCGCCGGTGCGCCCGGCCGGCCGCTCCCCTGGCGATAGGCGCCGCCGCCGGCCCGGATCGGCGTCCCGAAGCGACTCGAGCGACGGGCGCCGAAGACGAGCTCGAGGTCGAGCGGGCCGTCGGCATGGCCTTCCTCGGCCCGCAGGTTGGGCCCCTCCATCAGCTCGGCGGGGATCTCCAGCAGGAAGCGCGACGGGACCGCCGCCCCGCTGGCGCCCCAGGTCGCCCGATGCCAGGCATGGGACAGGAAGAGGCGCCGCTTTGCCCTGGTGATCCCGACGTAGGCCAGGCGGCGCTCCTCCTCCAGCTGGCGCTCATCGTCGAGGGCCCGGCTATGCGGGAACGTGCCCTCCTCGAGGCCGGCGATGAACACGACCGGGAACTCGAGCCCCTTCGCCGCGTGGAGGGTGATCATCGTGACGGCGTCGGCGTCCTGGGCGTAGGCATCCTGGTCGGCCACCAGGGCCGTCTCCTCGAGCAGCCGATCGAGCGCGTCCTCGGGTGACAGGTCGTCGTAGCGGGTGGTCACCGAGCGCAACTCGAGCAGGTTGTTCCAGCGGTCCTCGCCCTCCTCCGAGCCATCGGCGAGCATCGCCCGGTAGCCCGACCGCTCGAGCACGGCGTCGAGGAGCTCGGGCAGGGGCAGCAGCCCGATCCGGGTCCGGAGGGAGCGAACGATCGCGGCAAAGTCGGCCAGGGCAGCACGGGCCCGGGCAGTGATCCCCTCGACGTGGCCCTCGACCGCTGCCTCGATCGCCGCCCAGAACGTCCCGACCGATTCGCGCGCCGTTGCCGCCCGGAGTGCCTCGATGGTCTTGTCGCCGATCGCCCGGGCCGGCACGTTGATGATCCGCTCGAAGGCGATCGCGTCCGTGTCGCTGCGCAGGACGCGCAGGTAGGCAAGCGCGTCCTTCACCTCGCGGCGCTGGTAGAAGCGGGTCCCACCGATCAGCTGGTAGCGGATCCCGTAGCGCAGGAAGGCCTCCTCGATCGCCCGGCTCTGGGCGTTGGTGCGGTACATCACGGCCACGTCGCGCGGACCCGAGCGGCCCTCCTCGTCGTCGGCCTTGCGGGTCAGGAGCGAACCGCCGGCGCCGATCAGGCTCTCGACCTGGCGGGCGATCCATTCGGCCTCCTCCTCCTGGTTGTAGGCCTCGAAGCGCTGGATCGGCCGGCCACCGGCCTGCTCGGTCCACAGCTTCTTGTCCGTTCGGGCGGTGTTCCGGCTGACGACGGCATGAGCGGCGTCGAGGATCAGCTGGGTCGAGCGGTAGTTCTGCTCGAGCTTGACCACGGTGGCGTTCGGCTCGTCGCGCTCGAAGTCGAGGATGTTGCGCAGGTCGGCCCCACGCCACGAGTAGATCGACTGGTCGTCGTCGCCGACAACGCACAGGTTGTGGTGGCGCGCCGCGAGCGCCCGGACCCACAGGTACTGGGCCCGGTTCGTGTCCTGGTACTCGTCGACGTGGAGGTAGCGCCAGCGGTCCTGGTAGCGGGCGAGCACGGCCGGGGCCTCCTGGAACAGGCGCACTGCCTCGAGGAGGATGTCGTCGAAATCGAGCGCGCCCATCGTCCGCAGCCGGCCCTGGTAGATCCGGGCGAGCCGGGCGATCTGTCGTTCGTGATGATTGAGGGCGCCGTCCGCCAGGGCGTCGGCGTCGAGCATCTCGTTCTTGGCCCGGCTGATCGAGCCGAGGACGGCCGCCGGCCGGAACTCGCCGGTCGCCGGCAGGTCCTCTTCCTTGAGGATCTGCTTCATCAGCGTCTGCTGGTCGTCGCTGTCGTAGATCACGAAGCGCCGATCGAGCCCGATCGCCGCGCCGTCGCGGCGCAGGGCGCGGGCGCAGACGGCGTGGAACGTGCCGCTCTCCACCTCGCGGCCGGCCTCGCCGACGAGGGCCACGATCCGCTCGCGCAGCTCACCGGCCGCCCGGTTCGTGAAGGTCACGGCCAGGATCTGCCAGGGACGAACACCGAGCACACCGACGAGGTAGGCGACGCGGTGGGCGAGCACGCGGGTCTTGCCGCTGCCGGCGCCGGCGAGGATGAGCAGCGGTCCCTCGGTCGTGGTCACCGCGCGGGCTTGCTCGGGGTTCAGCCGCGAGACGATTCGCTCGGCGAGGGCGGCCGTGGCCGCCGGATCAGGTTTCGAGCGCGGCGGGGGGCGCGGATTGCCGTCCGGATCATCCGGCGGAGGGGGTTCGTCGCCGACGGGGTCGGTTGCCTCGCTGCTCGCCGCGGCCACCTTCGACGCCTTCGCCCGTCGCTTGCGGACTGTCCGCGGATCCGGCCCGAAGGCCCCGTCGGAGGTATCCAAGCCGTCGGACTCGGCGCTCTCGGGCGGCGCGCCGTCAGGAAACGGGACGTCCTCGTCGGGCGGCTCGGGGAAGAGCCGATCGGTCACGAATGGCACCTGCGCATTGTAGGGCGGGCCCCTGCGCTGCTCGTGATCTCGCCGGGTGACCAGTCGCCGCCGGCCGGGCTGGCTATCCTCGGGGGGTGAACGAGGACGACCGGGCCCAGCTGAAGGCGGCGATCACGACTGCCTGGGATCGCGGCGCGGCTGAATACGACCGGATTCCCCGCCACGGGATCCTTCACGACGACGAGCGGACCGCCTGGCGCCGGCTCGTCGCCGCGATCCTGGGCGACGCCACCCACTCGGAGATGCCCAAGCTGGAGGTGCTCGACGTTGGCACCGGCACCGGGACGCTGGCTCTGGTCGCCGCCGAGCTCGGCCACGACGTGATCGCAATCGACCTGTCCGAGCGGATGGTCCTGGCCGCCCGGCGCAAGAGCATCGAGACGGGAATCGCGGTCGACTGGCGGATCGGCGACGCCGAGGACCCGCCCGTTCCCGAGGCCAGCGTTGACGCCGTGATCAGCCGCCACCTCGTCTGGACGCTGCCTGAGCCGGTCGTGGCGGCCCGAGCCTGGCGCGAACGCCTCCGGCCGGGTGGCTTGCTGGCCGTGATCGATGGCTCGTATCCACGCCAGGCAGCGCCCCTGCGGCTCCTGGCCGCGGCCGCCGCCCGGATCGAGGGGAGCGAAGACGAGCACGAGTACCCGCCCGAGGTCGACGCCCGCCTCCCGCTGCTCTACCAACTCGGTCCTGAGGCGCTCATCGCCGCTCTCCGCGAGGCGGGCTTCGAGCGTGTCAGGGCGCGCGGGCTGGCCGAGATCGACCGGATCGAGCGGGCCCATCTTGGTCTCCTGCAGCGGACCGCCGACGGCTGGCGGCGCTACCTGGTCGTGGGTCGTGCGCCCGGATCGTGATGGCGGGCACCGAACAGAGAAGAGCCCGGGCCGAATGACCCGGGCTCTTCTCGATCGATGGGCGGGGACTTAGAAGTCCATGTCTCCGCCACCGCCACCGCCGTGGCCGTGGCCGCCGCCGTTGCCGTCCTTCTTCTCGGGAAGGTCGGTGACCAGCGTCTCGGTCGTGAGGACCATCGCGGCGATCGAGGCCGCATTCTGGAGGGCGGACCGGGTGACCTTGGCTGCGTCGACGATGCCTCGGGCGAACATGTCGCCGTACTCACCCTTCAGCGCATCGAAGCCGTGGCCCTTCTTGGCGTGGCGGACCTGGTCGACGACGACCTCACCGCGAGCGCCCGCGTTGATGGCGATCTGACGGGCCGGGGCCTCGAGCGCCTTGCGCACGATGTCCACGCCGATCTGCTCGTCACCCTGGAGCTTGATCTTGTCGAGGGCCGGGACCGCCTGGAGCAGGGTCGTTCCACCGCCGGCGACGAGACCTTCCTCAACGGCCGCACGGGTCGTCGAGAGGGCATCCTCGATGCGGTGCTTCTTTTCCTTAAGCTCGACCTCGGTGGCCGCGCCGACCTTGATCACGGCCACGCCGCCCGCCAGCTTGGCAAGGCGCTCCTGGAGCTTCTCCTTGTCATAGTCGGAGGTCGTGTCCTCGATCTGGGCCTTGATCTGGCTCATCCGGGCCTTGATCTGGTCCGGCGTACCCGCGCCGTCGATGATCGTCGTGTCGTCCTTCGTCGCAACGATGCGCCGGGCCGACCCGAGGTCCTCGAGGGTCACGGAGTCGAGCTTGCGCCCGATCTCTTCGCTGATGACCGTGCCGCCGGTCAGGATGGCGATGTCGCGGAGCATCTCCTTGCGCCGGTCGCCAAAGCCCGGCGCCTTGACGGCCAGGACCGAGACGGTCCCCCGGAGCTTGTTTACGACGAGGGTGGCAAGCGCCTCACCGTCGATGTCCTCGGCGATGATCAGGATCGGGCGACCGATCTGGACCGCCTTCTCCAACGCCGGAAGCATGTCCGGCACGCTCGAGATCTTGCGGTCGGTGATCAGGATTCGGGCATCGTCGAGGACGGTCTCCATCCGATCCGGGTTGGTCACGAAGTAGGCCGAGAGATACCCCCGGTCGAACTGCATGCCCTCGGTGTATTCCTTCTCGAGGCCGAGCGACTGGCCTTCCTCGACGGTGATGACGCCGTCTTTGCCGACCTTGTCCATCACCTCGGCGATGATCTCGCCAACCTCGGGATCAGCAGCGCTGATACCCGCGACGGCTGCGATCTGCTCGCGGTTGGCGACCGGACGGGACTGCTTCTTGATCTCCTCGACGATCGCCGCAACCGCCGCCTCGATGCCGCGCTTGACGACCATCGGGTTGGCGCCGGCACTGACGACGCGGAGGCCTTCGGAAACCATCGCCTGGCCGAGGACGACCGCGGTGGTCGTGCCGTCGCCGGCAACGTCGTCGGTCTTGGTGGCGACTTCCTTGAGGAGCTGGGCGCCCATGTTCTCGAACGGGTCTTCGAGCTCGATGTCACGGGCGATCGTCACGCCGTCGTTGGTGATCGTCGGGGAGCCGAACTTCTTGTCGAGGACGACGTTGCGGCCCTTCGGACCAATGGTGACCTTGACCGCATCGGCGAGGTGGTCGATGCCCCGCTTCAGTGAGCGACGAGCGTTCTCGTCGAAGATGATCTGCTTAGCCAATTTGACTCTTCCTCCGGGGTACGTTGGTGATCCGTCCGGGACGGATCAGTCAGTCCTCGACGATTGCGAGGATGTCCTTCTGGCTGACGATCAGCAGGTCGTCGCCTTCGATCTTGAACTCGGTTCCGGCGTACTTCGCGTACAGGACCTTGTCGCCGACCTTGACGTCCATCGGCTCGCGCTTGCCGTCCTCGAGGATCTTGCCCGGGCCGGCCGAGAGGACGATCCCTTCCTGGGGCTTTTCCTTCGCGGTGTCCGGCAGGACGATGCCCGACTTGGTCATGTCCTCGCGTGCGGTTGGCTTGATCACGACGCGGTCGCCCAATGGGCGAAGCTTCTTCTCAGCGGCCTTGTTCTCAGTGGCCTTGGCCAAGGTGCGATCCCTCCTCTGTCGGCAACGATTCGCCGACGTGGCTGGTTGGAGGACGCGACGACGACCGCCGGCGCGCCCGGGAATCCCAGGTTGAGTGCCTGCGGGGACCCGATCCGGCTCCCTCCGCGGACCTCGCCCCGGTCGGGGCAGCCGGTCGAACCGTTCACGTCCACTCGCTTTAGCACTCTCGATGTGAGAGTGCCAATACTGTAGCCCCGGTGCTCCGAGCGTGTCAACTCGGTTGCGCGGCTGAGGTCGTGCCTGGGCGGTGCGCCGGTCGTGCCCCGACCTGGACTCGAGCCGGCTCCGGGTCTCTTCAGCCGCTCGGCGCCGCCATTCTTGCTGCATGGTCACTGTGAGCACAACCAGGAGCCGCAGGGCCACGAACGTCGTGTTCCCGTAGGTGCCCAATGTGCGTCCGGCCCCAGGCGAGCGCGAGGTCACCTTCCCTGCGACGGTCTGGCTCGTGGATGGTGACCAGGTTGGACGCCTAGCCGGCTCGGTGCGCTCGCAGCGACCATGGACGAAGAATCCGCCCGGCCAAGCGCCGGGCCAGGGACTGAGGAACTCGGTGCTCGCTGCATGAGCATCTCGGGCGCAGCCGAGGCCTCAAGCAACCACCCGGGCTCCGGATCGACTCCGAGCGACGCCCTGGGGCCCAGGTCGCGAGCGTGGCCCGAGGTCGGACCTCGGCTCGGAACTGCGGGCCCGCCCCGTCCCACGGGCCGTAACGGCCTCCAAGCCCCCGGAATGCTCAGGCTGCGAGGACCGGGGCGACCAGGGCGCGGCAGGAGCAAGCGCCTGGCCCCCCAAGGCGCGGAGCTCGCGTGGGCAAGGCGCCGCGGCAAGCCGCTGCGAGCTCAGGCCAACAAGTACGTGATCGTGGTCTCGAGCGGAGCCGGATCGTCTATCCAATCGCCGGAGGTCTCCCACGAGGCCCGGCCGATCATTCGGTTGTTGGCGGTCCACCAGGCCCGGACCGCGGCATCATGGAGGCACGCCCGAGCTGCTCGCGACGGTGTTCCGCCCGGGCGCCCAGCGGAGGGCGAGGTGCCGGCTCGCCCGATCCAGGTCGAGATCCCCGGCAACAACGCCCTCGATGCCGTACGGCACGCTCACGACGAGCCTGCCGTCGGGGTCGATGATCCCGGTCACCGAGCCCTGATCGGGCCCGGCTACGTTGGCGGCGGCGACGTAGACCGTGTTCTCGAGGGCACGGAGCATCAAGGCCTTCTCGTTGTAGGGGTTCGAGGGATCGCACCAGCGCTCGGGCAGCGAGCCGTCCTCGGTCGTCACGTAGTGTGGCGCGAAGACGATCTGCGCACCTCCGAGGACGAGCGAGCGGGAGATCTCCGGGTAGCGGAACCCCTCGTGACAGATCGCGATCCCGAAGGTCACGCCCGCCGCCGTGAACACCCGGCGGCCGGTTCCCGCGACGTAGTTCGGCTCCTCGGATGGGTCGATCTGCGTCTTCGCCTGCTCACCCAGCCTTGTTCCGTCCGCGCCGATCACAACGGAGAGGATCTCGCGCCCGGCCGGGGTCGGGCGCTCGACCCCAACGATGGTCACGACCCGTGCTCGGCGCGCCGCTTCGGCGACCTCGCGCAGGGCTTCGTCGAGGGCGGCCTGCGAGACGTCCGCAACCGGTCGGGCCTGGCTGCGGTGCCCGGGGAGGCCCGTCTCCGGCAGGCAGACGATGCGGACCCCAAGCCGACCGGCCTCCGCCACCGCCGCGACCGCCGCCGGGACCGCTTCGTCGAGCGTCGCCGTCAGCGGCGTCGACGCGACCGCGATGCGGACCATCGACATCGTCAGGATCGGCCCGGGTCGGGCGGAGCCTCTTCGTGCGCCACGGACGTGGAGCGCATGGTCGTCTCTTCCGGCGTCATGGGGATGTCCGAGAGGTCCGGCACGTCCGCTTCCACGTGCTTCGGCCGGAACATGTCCACGACCGACTCGGCGGTGTCGAGGACGGCGTCCCCGACGGCTTCAACGCCGTCGACGACGTCCTGCCGGATCGACGTTTCGGGAGGTCGTTGGGCCTCCCAGTTCGCCTCCGCGTCGCCCCACTCGGCCGCGGTGTCCGCGTCGGGCTTCAGGTCGTCGGTCATCGAACGTTCTCCCGGTCTGCGGCGTTTGGTCGCACCAGCCTAGCCCCGCGAGGCAAGGCGCGGGAGGGCACCCGAGAGCCTGCGTCGATCAGGCTTGTGCCACGGTCACATTCCCTCGCGGCGTTCCGACATGGGAGTGTCGGACGAAACCCAGCCGATGTGACAATGAGCTCACGTAGGAGAGGAGTTCTTCGTGACTGACGGCGTCAAGACGATCATCTACCCCGTGAAGGACCTCGCCAGGGCCAAGACGCTGGTGTCGGCGTTCATGCGATCGGCCCCAACGAGGCTGCTCCACCGATGACCCCGGCCGCCCGGCCCCCGGAACAACGCAAGCGCGACACCCTGGATCGTCTCGAACATGACGTGGACGCCTGGGTCGCGACCGGCGACCGGGAGGGCGGGATCCCCTACCTGGTGCCGCTGTCCTTCCTGTGGGACGGCGCCACGGTGCTGCTGGCCACGCCGGCCTCGAGCCCCACCGGGCGCAATCTGCTGGCCACCGGACGGGTCCGGCTCGGCATCGGCCCGACCCGCGATGTCGTGCTCATCGACGGGACCGCGCGCGCCGTCGGGGCAGCCGAGATCCCGGACGACGTCGGCGACGCCTTCGCCGCGAAGACGGGCTTCGATCCGCGCCTGGAGCCGATCCCGTACCTCTACTTCCGCATCCACCCGCGCCGTCTTCAGGCCTGGCGCGAGGCCAACGAGCTCAAGGACCGCGACCTCATGCGCAAGGGCCGATGGCTCGTCCCGTGACCGGAGCCGGACCTGGAGCTGGACCTGACCGCTTGACCTCGCCCAGCGAACGAATTCTTCGGACCCGGCGCGTACCGTTCCCGGCCCCCACGTGGCCGGCCGGCCGGGCGGTCGCCATCGGTTACTTCTGGATGGACCCGGATCAGCCGGTCGAGGCGATCAGGCGGTTCGGGCCCGATGGAGCGTCGTTGAAGGGCCCGGATGTAGTGTCGACGCAGGACCGCGGGCCGATGCTCCAGGTTGAGTCCCACTTCACGTTGCCCTGACGATGGCAGCGTCTTCGAGGCCGTCGGACTCTCAGGGATAGGGGCGCGCGGTCGGGGGAAACGTGGAGCCATCGAAGAGCGCTCGGCCCCCGAGCGGCTCGCTCAGGTGGACATCGACCCATCCGCCCGTGTCATAGAGCCCGAAGATCTTCCCGGCGATGAGGGACGCGTAGGAGTCGCTCGTGTGCAGCGTGATGGTCACCGACCACGGCGTGTAGGTGACCGCCGGCGTCGCCAGCCATGAGTCGTCGGTCGCAGGATATTCCGTGGGCCACACGGCGACGGCCACCCGGACCACGTCCGTCGTCTGGGCCGTCGTCGGGTCGAAGCCGGTTCCGTTGAAGCCATGCAACTGCCACCCCATCAACCGCGCGGACGGGATCGAAAGCGCCGGGAAGAGCAGCCAGGCCGCGACCACGACGACCATGACGACGCCGGCGACCAGCAGCCCGACGGACGCGAAGCGGCGGCGTCGCGTCCGCGAAGCGGAAGCAGTCATCTGGCCGTTCCCCCGGGCGGCACGACACCGCAGTCGGGCGTCGTGCAGAGCTCCAGCCCCAGCTCGGCCAGGCCCTCGGCCAGTGGCGTGAACCCGAGCGACCCGCCGAAG
>JADGQK010000030.1 GCA_017881915.1 Chloroflexota bacterium
CGGGTATACCTGGCTGATGGACTGGGACCCACGCCTGAGCGCTGGGTGACGCCCGGGGCTTCCTAGGAGGCGCTCCAGATCGTGCGCTGACGCGCTGCCGGGGTCATCCGCAGCGTCCCGTCTGCCTCGACCCACCAGACCGCCAGGCCGCGCGCCCGGGCTTCATCGCCGATCGCCGTGGGCCCGGCCAGGAAGAGGGTCTTACTCCACACCTCGGCCCAGCCCGGGTCGGCCCCGGCCACCGTCACGGCGAGAAGGCCCGCCCCGCCCGGTTCTCCGGTTCGGGGATCGAGGAGATGGTGGGCTGGCCGTCCCGCGGGGTCGACCCAGCGCTGCCGGGCGGTTGATGAGGTGCAGATCGCGCCATCACTGAGCGTGACCACCGCCAGCGGCTCGGGTCGACCCAGCGGGTCCTCGATGCCGATCTGCCAGGCCTCGCCGTCGGGAGCCGCTGACCGCCCGACCAGGTCGCCACCGGCCTCGAGAAGGGCGCCGCGGCCCATCAGGTCAGTCTCGATCCGGCGCCACGCCCAGCGCAGGGTCAGGCCCTTGCCCAGGCCACCGGAATCCACCGGTGCCTCCACGCGCACGCGCCGCGTCCGTCCATCACGCTGAAGCCAGCCCGGACCGGCCTCGGCGCCATCCCGGGCTGCCCTCGCGTCCTCCGGTCCAGACCTGGCAGTCGGGGCGGGCAGTCCCGGATAGCCGAGTCGGGCCAGGTCGCCCAACACGCGGGCGTCGAAGCGGCCGCCGCTCTTGCGCTCGGCTTGCTTGGCCATGGCCAGGAATCCATAGAGGCGTGATGAGGCCGCCCACCACGCCCCGCTGCCAGCCGTGCCGTTAAGCTGACTGAGCGCACTCTCGGGGCGATAACAGGACAGTTCCGCCTCGGACGTCCTGAACTCCGCCTGGACCCGCGCCCAGAGTCGCTCCGGCCTGGGGGTTGCTCGCGCGGCCGTCGCCACCTGGAGGCGCAATGGGGACCCCATGGCCCGGCCGGCGAAGGCGACGATGCCGGTCACGGTTTGGCACCGGAAGCACCGGATGTGGCATGAACGACCGGGACCGAGGTCACCCTGCCCACGGCAGGGATGGCGGGCAGGGTCCGCAGGCTTGCCGCCGACTTGTCCAGGCCGGCCAGTCCCTGCTCGAGGCTGGCCAGGCTCCTGCCCGCCTGGGCGTAGACGGCGGCTCCAGCCTGGAGGCTCGTCGAGGCACGCTCGATGTCCTGGGCGACACTGGCGTCCTGCGCGCGGAGCGCATCCACGGCTGCCTGGACCGGGGCCTGCTGGGCGGCAACCCCGGCGTCGGTGCCGGCCTGCATCGCCGCGACGGCCGCGAGGTCCAGGGCATAGATCGCGGCGCTCAGCCCGATGAACCACACGAGATGCAGCGGTCGACGAGTCTCAGTCCCCACCGTCATCACCGCTGCTGGAGGCTCCCGACGCCCCTGTCTTGGCCTGGGTGGGCGGTGGCGCTGCAGCAGCCCGCTGCGCGGCGGCAGCAGCGGCAGCTGCGGCAGCCTTGCTGGCGGCCTTGAGTGCCGCGAGCTGCTTCTGCTCGGCGGCCAGCTGCGCCCGCAGGGCAGCGGCCTTCTGGACGTCGCTGGCGACCCGCGCTCCGGCGGCGTTCAGGGCGGTATTGAACTCGGAAGCCTGCGTCAGCAGCGCGTCGACCTGCGACTGGAGCGCCACCGAACGGGCCTGCTCCGCGTCGAGCTGATCCTGCAGCTGGGCGGCCGTCAGGGCAGGTGCGGCATTGGGAACGCTGGAATGGACCCAGGCCGCGGCAGTCTGGACGGCTGCGCCGCCCATGACCAGGCTGGCGCCCGTGGCAGTTACCACCAGGCTGCGTCGGATGAGTAGCTTCATGAGTCGGTGCCTCCGATCGATCGCTCAGTCATGGCAAGTAGCGCGGTGTCAGTGATCGCGCGTTCGCGGGCCACCGGCCGGCTCGCGGCTGTTCGTGCCCGCCGGACGACCCAGTAGCGGTAGACCGCGGCGCCGAGGACGACGACGCCGATCCCGATGTAGATGGGCAGGAATGGCTGGCTATCGGTGCCTGCCAACAGTCCGTGCAGCCAGGCGGCCACCAGGATGACCAGCGAGAAGCGGTGGATCTTGAGCCACCAGCCCGTCGGCAGTCGCCTTGGATAGCGCGCGGTCAGCCCGGTGATGATCAGGGCGTACATGGTCACGACGCCCACCGCCACAGGTACGGTCCGGTAGCTCGACAGGCCCGGGACCAGTGCGCCGCCGACGCCCACCCCAGCGTACGGGTCGAGCACCAGGAAGACGATGTGAACCGCCAGGAACGACAGTGTGAAGATGAACAGGTTCTCGTGCCACGGAAAGAGTCGTTTGGACAGCTTCCACGTCGACTGATTCGTGGGATGGCTCAGGACGAGGCCTAGCACCACTTGCCCGGTCAGCAGCAGCAGCGTGGTGACGCCGGTCGCCCGAGCCGCCATCCAGATGCGCAACTGGGCCTGGTGGGCAGACGTCGCCGGTGCGACCTGGTCCGTCGTATAGAGAATGACCAGGATGATGAGCGCACCAAGCGTCACCAGTGTCGGTCCCTTCAGACGCACAGGATCCTCCCTGACAAGCAGCCGTTAAGGAGGTAGAGGCGCTCGAGGCCCAAAAGGTTTCAGGGGTGAGCGCCGCCACCGCGAAGCGGGCCGAGCTAGCCCTTGGGGCGAGCCCGGGGCGGGCGCCGGGAGGACGGGCCGGCGGCGAGCAGCGCCGCGAGGTGTTCGGCGTCATGGGCCGTTGCCACCGCCAGCAGGCCGCCGACATCGAGCATGCCCAGGGTCGCGTGGTGACCGAACCGCCGCCAACCCGCGTCATCGAGGGTCGTGACCCAGGCGAGCGTGGCCGCCCGCTCCGCCGCGAAGCGGGCCACGGTCTCGGCCAGCGTCTCGCCCGGTCCGACCTCGGCTGGCCCAGGCTCGATCCAGGCCCACCGCGGTTCGACCGCCGTGGCGAGATCGCGCAGGCGCCGCTGGAAGACCTCGACTTCGACGGCCACGAGGTGGAGGACCACTTGCTGGGCCGTCCAGCTGTCAGGTACCGGGACCGCGATCAAGGGGGCCGTCGAGGCGATGGCGATCCGCCGCGGGGCGTCGGCGAGCTGCCGCAGGGTGGCCCGTCGCTGTCGTCGATCGAGGGTCATCAGGGGCCGAGCATCGCACATCCGCGCTGCCGGGCGATGGCCGGCGCGACCCATATCGCTCCTTGACCCGGGAATTCATCACTTGCAGAATTCAGGGTGCATTGAGCTCCTTCTCGTCGGCCGATCCCGGAGACAGCGTCATGGGCGTTACGAATCTGCCTGGCGGGCCGCCGGGTTTGGACTCCGAGCCAGCCCGGCCGGTCATCGAGGCAGATGGCCTGCACAAGACGTTCGGCACGATCCGTGCCGTTGACGGCATCGACCTCTCGCTCACAGGTGGGCGGATCTACGGGTTGCTCGGCCCGAATGGCTCGGGCAAGACGACCCTGATTCGGCTCCTCGCCGGGCTGGCACGCCCATCAAGCGGCTCGATCAGCGTCCTCGGGACGGCGATGCCATCGCGCCCGCTGCTCGCGAAGATCGGGTACATGACCCAGGGCGAGGGCCTCTATGCGGAGCTGTCGGTCTGGGAGAACCTGTCGTTCTTCGCGGCGATGTCCGGCCAGCGGGACCCGGACGCATTGCGCGAGATCCTCGACATCGTCGAGCTCGGCGATCGACGCACCGCGCCGGTCGTCGAGCTGTCGGGTGGGATGCGCCGTAGGCTTTCGCTGGCCTGCGCGCTCGTCCATCGGCCACCGGTCATCTTCCTCGACGAGCCGACGGTCGGCGTTGATCCGGTCCTCCGCTACCAGTTCTGGGATCACTTCCGGGGCCTGGCCGCGGCTGGAGCGACCCTGCTCGTTTCAAGCCACGTGATGGATGAGGCCGACCGCTGCGATCAGCTCATCCTGATTCGGGCAGGTCGGGTGCTCGACATGGGCACGAGCGATGAGGTTCGCCGGCGCGCGGGCACGCCCGACCTCGAGTCGGCGTTCCTCAAGCTCTCCGGGATTCCGGGGATGGACGGCTCGCGATGAGCTTCCTGCGCGTCGGGGCGATCGCCCGCCGGATCGCCCAGCAGTTCCGGCGCGACCGCCGGTCGCTGGCGCTCCTGATCGTGGCGCCGCTGGCTGTCCTTGCCCTGCTCGGCTACGTCATTCGGGACACGAAGCCGCTCGACACGCGTCTCGGCATCGTCAACCTCGCCGGTCCACCTGGTGCGGCCGCCGCCTCAGCCGTGCAGGTCGCCGCGAAGCTGCAGGGCATCCCGGTGGTCGACGTCGGGACGGATGAGGCGGATGCCCGGGTCGCGATCCGCCAGGACCGGGCAGACCTCGTGATCGTCCTGCCGCCCGAGTTCACGAGCTCGTCGCGGGTCGTCGAGCTGATTACCCTCGGTGAGGCGCCCACCGATGATGGCGCTCGGATCCAGGCCGTGGTCGGCCTTGTCAGCCAGGTCGGTGGCCAGGGGTCGCGACCCACGATCCAGCGCCAGACGGTCTACGGTTCGGCCTCCGCGACCGTGCTCGACACGTTTGCGCCGGCTCTCATCGGGTTCTTCGGGTTCTTCTTCGTATTCGTCCTGACCGGTATCAGCTTCCTCCGCGAGCGGATCGGGGGGACCCTCGAGCGGCTGCTCGCGACGCCGGTCCGCCGCAGCGAGATCGTGATCGGCTACAGCCTTGGCTTTGGCTTCTTCGCGACCGTCCAGGTGGCGCTCATCCTGGTGTTTGCGCTTGGCTCGATCAACGTGCCCGCGATCGGGCCGTTCGGCAGCTTCGAGATCGGCCTGGGGATCGCCAACGCCGGTAGTCCAGTGCTCGCCTACCTGGTGATCTTCCTGACTGCGATCGGTGCAGTGAACCTGGCGATCTTCCTTTCGACATTCGCCAGCACGGAGCTCCAGATCATCGAGTTCATTCCCCTCGTGATCGTGCCCCAGGGGCTGCTGGGTGGGGTGTTCTGGTCGGTCCACAGCCTGCCCGACCCGTTGCAGGCGGTGGCCCGGCTGCTGCCCCTGACCTACGCGATCGACGGGCTCCGCGCGGTCCTGATCCGGGCATCCGACCTGTCCAGCAGCGACCTCCAGCTCGACCTCGCGTTCCTGGCCGGTGTGGCGATCCTGTTCGTCCTCCTGGCGGGGGCGACGATTCGACGGGAAATCGCCTAGGGGCGCGCGACGCAACCAGGAGGACAGGGCCATGGCGCATTCCGGGCGCCGCCCGGGCGAGAGCCGGACACGCGAGCGTATCGCTACGAGCGCGCAAGAGGCATTTGGGGAGCTCGGGTTCGATGGCGCCACGATCCGCCTCATCGCGGCCCGGGCGGGCGTCGACCCAGCCCTGGTGCATCACTACTTCGGGACGAAGCAGCGGCTCTTCCTCTCGGTCATGAACCTTCCGTTCGATGTCGCAGCGGTCAAGGCACAGCTGCTGGGTCCGGGCCTGCCCGGCGTGGGCGGGCGGCTGATCCGCTACTTCCTCAGCGTGTGGGACGAGCAACCCAGCGTCCGGCCGATCCTGACCGGCATCGTCCGCTCAGCAACGACCGATCCCGATGCCGCGAGCCTGCTGCGCGACTTCCTCGGGCGCCAGGGCCTGTTCCAGCTCGTCGGCGCCATCGCCCCCGACCGTCCCGAGTTGCGCGCCGTCCTCGTCGGTTCCCAGCTCATCGGCCTGGCGATGGGCCGCTATATCGTCGGCATCGAGCCGCTTGCCTCCGCCAACCCCGAGGACCTCGTGGCAGCCATTGGCCCGCCGATCGAGCGTTACCTTACCGGCGACCTGGGCTCGGGCTGACCGGCGATCGGGAGGCTGCTCGAGGGGCCTGCGAGCCGGCCCTCGGAACGCCACCGCGTGCACGACTCAACACGACAGGAGATGGACGACCTGCTTCATCTCGAGGACGCGCAGGACCGCCTCGTTGACCAGTGCCCGGAAGGCCGGGTCGGTGCTCGTCCGGGCCGTGATCGCGATGGCCATTGCCACGGCCGGCTGGAGGGTCTTCGAGATGATCATGTCGCCGCCGGCCGAGATGAACTCGATCCCGCGGGTTGCCGGCGGGACGTTGGCGACAGCCGTGGTCGCCCCAAGATCGTCGGACATCACGATGCCCTTGAACCCGAGCCGACCACGCAGGATGGTGCCGATCACCACGGGCGAGAACGCGGCCAGGTGGTGCAGGTCGATCCGGGTGTAGGTGGCCAGTGCGATCATGACCGACGGGACGTCCGCTCCGATCACGCTGCGGAACGCCGCCAGGTTGGGGTCGTTTGAACTCGTCAGGTTGTCGACGACGCCTGCGGCGAAATCGGTGTTGCCAGCGACTCGGCCGAGCCCCGGGAAGTGCTTGGCGACCGTCAGGATGCCGGCCTGGGTCATGCCCCGGACAAAGGCGGCGGCGTGACTGCCGACCGTCGCCGGATCGTGGCCGTACTCGCGCTGAAGCACTCCGATCGGCTGGTTCCGGGTCTCGGTCCCACGCGGCACGACGTCCGTGACAGGGGCGAAATCGAGGTTGATCCCGGCAGCCCGAAGCTCGCCACCCCATCTCGCGGCATCGGCCTGGAGGGCAGCCGACGAGGTCGCCCCTTGGGTGAGCGCACTCGGGATCGTCGAGAAGCCCGGCCCGCTCAGCGCCTGGACCAGGCCGCCCTCCTGGTTTGCCGCGATGAGGAATCCCACATTGGCCGCCCCGGAGCCAGCGGCCGAGTCCGCGGTCAGGGCCTGAACGGCGTCGGAGACGGATCGGATCGCGGCCACGCCCGCTGGGCTCTTCTCAGTGAACCAGACCGAGCCAAAGTGGTTCGTGAGGATCGCCGCGCGCTCGTCGGCAGCGAGGCGGTCACCGTTGAGCCCGATCAGGAAGAGCTGGCCAACCCGCTGGCCTTCGTTCATCGTATCGAGGGTTCGTGCCGCGCAGGTCGCAGCAGAACTCGCGGGGGCGATCGCGGCGGTGCTGCTCGGGGAGGTTGGGAGCGTCGCCCCGGAAGGGACGGCAGGGCTGGTGGGAGAGGCGCAGGCCGCCACAAGGAAGGTCAGGGCGACCAGGGTCGCAAGGCGGGCGGGCACGATCGTCACGCCGTCGGGACGAGCCAGGGCACTGGAATGTCTCGCCGGGCGATCAACGGGCCGTGCGCCTGCGGGGCCCACTCACATGTGCAGGCCGATCTCCATCGCGATGAACATGAAGGCGTAGAAGAACGCGAACAGGACGATGCCCCACGTTCGGCTCTCACCCTCGCGCGGCGAGCGGATCTGGCGGATTGCCTGGCTCAGCAGCCGCTCGCGCGTCGTTCGGTTCCGGGTGAGCACCATGGCGCCCAGCGCGAACGGCGTGAGGATGAGGAAGCCGAGTACGAAGGAGATCGGGGACATGGGCTCTCAGCGCAGCGGACCAGCGGACGACGAGCCAGCGGATCGTAGCCCATTGACCTCGTGGCCGGACTGGCTGGGCAGCTGCCGGATCACCTGTTCCGAGCCCGGAGTCGCCTTCGCCGAAGTGGGTACCGACGTTCAACGCGGCCGCCGACGGTAGGTGCTGGCGATGAGCAGCCCGAGGCTGAGGGTTCCCGCCACAGCCGCGAGGAGCAGTCCCGATTGAATTGCCGGAGCCAGCGACGGGTTGTAGCCCTCGCCACCTGCGAAGGTCGCGCCCAGCAGGCTCTTGCAAACGACCACCGATGCCTGGGCGGCCTGGCTCGTGGCGGTGCAGTAGAACGGCACTGAGCTGAAGAAGCCGATGTTGTACGCGACCACGGCGGTGAGGATCGGCACGAAGATCCGAGCCCTGTGGCGCACCGGGCCCATCAGGACCAGGGCGACGCCGACCAGCAGGAATGGCTGCCCGATGCTGAATCCGGTCAGGAATCCGAATGCATACAGGCCGGCTGCACCGACCCAGTAGCCCATCGAGCCTACTCCTCGAGCGACGGCGGGCCAGACTGCGCGATCTGCCAGTAACATGATAGCCGCAGGTATCATGTTGATCTCGAGTCGGGCCGGTTGTCAAAGGGACCGTCCAGGTTCAGCCGGCGGGTTTGTGGTGTCGGACCCAGGGCTCTGAATCGCGATCCGGCTGGGTCCAGGTACCGCCTCAGGGAGCGCGACTCACGGTCCCATCAGTGATACTCCGCCAATGAGTACCAACGAGCTGCCCGAGCATGTCAGGGCGAATCGCGCCGCCTGGGATGGCTGGGCATCGGAATGGGTAGAGCGTGGCCGCCGTAACTGGGCGGGCGAGCCCGAGTGGGGGCTCTTCGGCGTCCCTGAGACCGAGCTGAGGCTGCTGCCCGACGACCTGGCCGGCCTCGATACGATCGAGCTGGGCTGCGGCACCGGCTACGTCTCGGCCTGGCTCGCCCGCCGCGGGGCACGGCCGGTGGCGATCGACAATTCGTCTGCGCAGCTTGCGACGGCGCGTCGCCTCCAGGCAGAGTTCGGGATCGAGTTCCCGTTGATCCACGGCAACGCCGAGTCGGTTCCTCTGCCCGATGCCAGCTTCGATTTCGCGATCTCCGAATACGGCGCGGTCCTGTGGGCCGATCCCGACCGCTGGGTCCCGGAGGCGGCGCGCCTGCTCCGCCCAGGAGGTCGCCTGGTAGCGCTCACCAACAGCGTCTTGGCTTACCTGTGTTCCCAGGATCTCGAGGCCGCTGGTCCCACGACGGACCACCTCCTCCGACCGCAGTTCGGAATGGGCCGGACCGTCTGGCCCGACGGCGACGGCTCGGTCGAATTCCACATGAGCCATGGCCGTTGGATCGAGACGTTCCGGAGGGCTGGCTTCGAGGTCGAGGAGCTGATCGAGGTTCGCCCGCCCGAAGGTGCGACGACTTCGTTCGAATGGATGTCCGCGGAGTGGGCCAGGCAGTGGCCGGCCGAGGACGCCTGGAAGGTCCGTAAGCGGATCTAGGCCGGAGGTTGGGGATCGAGCGCCTCGAGCTGGTCGGCCGTGAGCGCCTCGGCCTGGTCGGCCGCGATGGCCACGGCCTCGTCGAGCGAGATCTCGGGATCGGCCGCCTGGACCTCGGCCACGGCATCCATCAGGTCGATCCCCTCGACTTCGTCCACGACCCGTAGGTTGACGAGGTAGCGGACCAGCAGGTTGAGCACGGCCACGAACGGGATGCCGAACAGGGCGCCCCACAGGCCGGCGACCTGGGCCCCGACGAGCAGGGCGAGCAGGACGAGGATCGGGTGGAGGCCGGCGCTTTCCTTCATCAAGCGGGGCTGGATCAGGTTGACCAGGACCGTCTGCACGACGAGTAGGACGACGAGGACGGGAATCGCCACTTCGGGCCGGAAGGCGACCGCTACGAGCAGCGGTGGGAGCAGGGCGAGCGGCGGACCGAAGAACGGGATGAACATGGCAATGGCCACGACGATCGTCGTCAGGAACAGGTAGGGGAGGCCGAAGACGATCCCAACGACGACCGTCAGGATCACCTGGATCGTCACCAGGATGACCTGCGTCCTGAGGAATCCGCCGAAGGCTCGGCCGACCGAGTGCTCGACCAGCGAGAGCTCGCCCGAGTAGCGATTGGGCACGACCCGGGTCAGTGCGCCCAGGATCACGTCGACGTCGACGACGGCATAGAGGGACAGCACGACGATCAGGAACAGATTGCCAAGCACGCTCAGGGTCGTGCCCGCGATTCCCTGGACCTCGTCGTTAAGGGAGGCGCTGATCGTCGCGAAGAGCTCGTGCTGGCCCTGGTCGAAGGTCGCGGCCAGGTCGATCACGCTCCGGCTGAGCCCCAGGGACTTCTGCGCCCCGGTGAGGAGCCCGTGGATCCTGGTGGTCACCTCGTTGCTCCGGCCCAGGATGTCGGCCGCATCGCGGGCTCCGACCTGGACGATGTCGAAGACCAGCAACCCGACGAAGATCACGACCGCGACATAGACGATCGCAATCGCCTTGCCCTGGCCCAGCCCTGATCGCCGATGAATGGCGTCGGCCGCCTGGGCCACGAGGAACGAAAGGAGCCAGGCGAGGAAGACGACCAACAGGATCGAGCTGAAGCCGGCGGCGATCGACACGACCCGATCGATCACGGTGAGGCCGAAGAACAGGCTGCCCAGGACGAGGAAGGCGGTGATCAGGCGCGGCGAGACATCCGACAGGGCAGGCCTTGACACGACTCGGAGGATACTCGGTCCCCACCGGGGATCCCAAGGTAACCTCGGGTCGTCACGGGCACCACGCCGCTGCGGCGGAGCAGGAGGGTTGTCATGGCCAGCGCGCATGCCGCAGCGACGGCCGAATCAGCGGTTGCGTTTCCGATCCGGATCCAGCCGAACCTCAAGCCGCTCCTGCTCCTGTTCGGCGTGCACGACGACGGCCGGGCTGCGGTTCGCCTGGCAGATGGCGTGTTCACGGCCACGTTTGGCCGCTTCGAGCTCCACACGCCCATTGCGAACATCGAGCGCTGGGACATCACCGGGCCGTACAAGTCGTGGCGGGCATTCGGCGTCCGGCGGTCGATGGGCACCCACGATCTCAGCTTCGGAGGCAGTGCCCATGGCGGCCTGTGCGTCCATTTCCGGCAGCCGGTTCGCGCGGCGCGCCTCACGAACACCGAACTGTACGTAACGGTTGACGACCTCGACGGCCTGGCTGCTGCCCTGACCAAACGGGGGATCCCCGGCCAGGATCTCCGCCGACGGCTCTAGCCGGGCGCCTCTGCTCGACTGGTCAGGCGGGGTCGTCGCCGCCGGGCGTCAGCGGCTCGACTTCGACCCGGATCCGCGGCAACCAGCGCAGGAACGGCGGCAGGTACCAGTTCCACTCACCCAGCAGGCGCATCGTGGCCGGCAGCAGGACACAGCGAATCACCGTCGCATCGACCAGCACGGCGACCGCCAGGCCAAGGCCCAGCTCCCGGATGATCACGAGGCGGAGGGTCATGAACACGGCAAAGACGACGACCATGATCGCGGCCGCACTGGTCACCGTACCTGCCGTGACCGACAGGCCCCGGGCGACCGCCGTCCGGGTGTCGGCCCCGTGGTCCACGAACTCCTTGACCCGCGACAGGATGAACACCTCGTAGTCCATGGACAGGCCGAACAGGACCGTGAAGATGAAGATCGGGATCCAGTTCTGGATCGCATCGGTTGGCCGGACCCCGAGCAGCGACCCGAACCAGCCATCCTGGAACACGAGCACGACCGCACCGTAGGCGGCCCCGGTCGAGAGCAGGTTGAGCAGGATCGCCTTGGTCGGGATGACGATCGAATGGAAGACGATCATCAGCAGCAGGAACGACAGGGTCAGCACGAACAGGAAGACGCGGGCCATGCCGTCGGTGTAGATCTTCGTGTTATCGAGCGATTCCGCGGCGTCTCCCGTCACGTAGACACGGCTGTTTGGCAGCCCACCGAGCGCCGCCGGCAGCACCTGGCCACGGACCTGGCGGACGATCTGCCAGTTCGCCGGATCGTTCATCGCGCCCGACATCTCGACTGACAGGGAGGCCGCCGAGCCGTCCTTCGAGGCGCCGAGCTGGGCCGGGCCGCTGAGCCCTTGGATCGCCAGGAGCTTTGGTTCGAGCGCCAGGATCGCCGTCTTCGTCGGTCCGTCCTGGGCGTTCGTGACCACCACCTCCAGGGTCAGCAGGGTGCCCTGCGGCCAGTGCGCCTGGAGCTCCTCGACGGCCTGCACGCCATCGACGCTTTCGGGGAACGTCGTCAGGTCACTCTCGCCGAGCTGCATGTGGAGGACCGGCGACGCGAGCCCCAGGAGCAGTGCCGAGGCGGCGATCGCGCTGATCCACGGCCGGC
Organism: Chloroflexota bacterium; assembly: GCA_017881915.1. GTDB lineage: Bacteria > Chloroflexota > Limnocylindria > Limnocylindrales > CSP1-4 > Palsa-1033. Next base: position 11,841 of record JADGQK010000030.1, read on the forward strand.
TCATCACGGCATTCGCGAGCGCCGCCCACAGGCCCCGGCCTTCGCCGCGCTGACGCGACAGGAACGGCACCGACAACCGGCTGACGTGGTCGCCTAGGATCGCCAGCGTGGCTGGCACGAAGGTCAGGCTGCCGGCGATTGCGGCCATGATCACCGCAATCGTGCCAAGGGCCATCGAGTGGAAGATCTCGTTAGGCAGCATGAACAGGCCGGCCAGCGAGATCATCACCGCGAGGCCCGAGAAGAAGACGGCCCGTCCGGCCGTGGCGCTGGCGGTTTCGATCGCGGCCAGCCTGGGCCGCCCGGCACGCCGCTCCGAGCGGAACCGGGTGACCATGAACAGCGAGTAGTCGACCGCGACGGCCAGCCCGATCAGGACGACCAGCTGGCTGGCGTATGGGCTGACCGGGCTGACTGCCTGGCTGTAGATCCCGAGCAGGGCGAACGCAGCAAGCAGCGCGGTGATGGCCAGGAACAGAGGCACAAACGCGGCCACGACCGCGCCGAAGGCGAGTACGAGGATGATGAACGTGGCCGGCAGGCTGATCCGGAGGGACCCGTCCAGGTCCGCATTGACCACGCTGCCGATCTGGTCGTTCGTCAGGGTGTTGGACACGGCGTGGATGCCGAACGCGGGGAAGTCCGCCTGAACGGCGCTGATCGTCGTCGCGATCGCCTGAGTCCGGGTCTCCCGGGCCGCCACCGAACCGAGGATCTGCGCGTTCACGATCACGCCGGCCTTGTCGGGCGCCACGAGGCCGGCGGTCGGCGGGGCCAGGTAGGGGTCGATGACCTGGCCTAGCGCTGGGCCAGGCGCGCCGTCGACGCTGGCCGTGGTCCCGCTGAGGCGCGCGACGATTGTCTCGACCGCAGCCTTGAACACGGGGTCGGTTACCCGGACGGTCGGGCTCGTGACGACCACCGTCATCGTTTCGGCGGCCACCACCGACGCGCCGGCGCTCATGGCTCGGGCGCCTGCGCGAGCCTCCGTGTCGGAACCACCCAGGCCACCGGTCGCGGCCACCGTCCGGATCCCGCCCAGCGCGAGGCTGGCCGCGAAGAAGCCGATCGTGAGCACGAACCACAGGCCGAAGACCGGCCAGCGGTGACGCGCGCTCCAGAGCGCGAGGCGGACGGTCCAGGGTTGGCCGGGACGACCGTGGGGTGGGCTGACGGACACTGATCGGCGCCTCGACGACATTGCGGAGATCGAAGTGTCGCCGACGACGGGATTCGCTGCCCGGCGACCGCGGCGATCGTCAGAATCGTGCCCATCGACCGACCCGCAGCGCTCGTACTGATTCCACGCGACTGAGTACGCGCCGATTCAGCGGCCGGAGGATACTCCGGCGGATGTTCGCAACCCTCGCCCTCGTGATGGCAGCCAGTCTCATCGGGCCGCTCCTGGCGGCGGGGCGACGCCCGATCGTGCCGGTGGTCGTCGGTGAGATCGGGGCAGGCCTGATCCTGGGCACGAGCGGCTTCGGCCTGATCGATCCGAGTGTGGTCCCGCTGCCGTCGCTGTCGACGATCGGCTTCATCCTGCTGATGTTCTCGGCAGGCACCAATATCGACTTCGCATCGCCAGTATTCCGGGCGGGAGCGAAACGGGGCCTGGCTGCCCTTGTCCTCGCTCTGGTCGCCTCGGTTCCAGGCGCATTCCTCCTCGTCGCGTTGTCAGGCGTGGGCGCCCCGGCCTGGATCGCGGTCCTGCTGGCCGGCAGCTCGGCAGCGGTTGCGTTTCCGATCATGGTCGAGCAGCGCCTCGATCGGGCTTCGATTGCATCGCTCCTCGCCTGGATCGCCCTTGCCGACAGCGTCACCGTGGTCCTCCTGCCGCTGGCGATCGGCTCCGGGGGCTCGCCCCTGGCAGCGATTGCCGCGGACACGGCGATCATCTTCCTCGGTGCGCTAATCCTCCTCGGCGGCTCGAGACTGCGGTCCTGGCGTGCCGCCCGGTTGATGCGGGTCTGGTCGAGGACTCGCGGCTGGGCCCTCCAGTTGCGAGTGGCCCTGGTCCTGGTCTTCGTGTTCGGAGCGATTGCCGCGACGTGGGGTGGAAGTCAGCTCGTAGCCGGGTTCGTGGCCGGCATCGTCCTCGGCCGTTTGCGCCAGCCCGCGCGCCTGGCGACCCAGCTGAGTGGTCTGGCCGACGGATTCCTCGTGCCGGCCTTCTTCGTCCTGCTGGGCGCCCGTCTCGATCTGCGCGCGCTTGTCGGCGATCCGCGTGCGCTCGCGTTCATGGTTCTTGATGCGCTGCTCGTCGTGGCCGTCCACCAGGTGGGCGGGTTGGCCCTGACCGAGCGGCGCGTGCCGACCGCGCTGGCCGCCTCGGCGCAGCTCGGCCTCCCGTCCGCCGCCGCGACGCTCGGTCTCCAGAGCGGGGCGCTTTCGCCGGCGCTCGCAGCCGCCCTCGTGGGCGCCGCCCTGCTGACTCTCGTTCCGGCGACGATCGGCTCGCTTCGACTGGCCGCCGACGCAGCCGAGCGGCGGAACCCGGACCCCGGCGGGACGGAGGCGCCCGGGTGAGTCCGGCCACCGGCCCCGGCTGCCGGTGGTACCCTTCGGACGGTCCTTGGAGCCGGTCCTGTGAGGCCGGCGTACCGGTCCCGTGAGGCCGGAAGGGAGGCTCGATCGACCGTGTCCGCGCAGGTCCGCGCTCCGGGACGTCCCGGCCCGGACGGATCGTTGATGGCCGGATCAGCCGTTTCCACCGTGCCGCCCCTGCCGCTGTCGAGCTCGATCGTCGACCCGCGCGTGGGTGACCTGGGCCCAGCTCTCCTGGCGCTTGCCGACGGCACGATCTTTCCCGGGATCGCCTTCGGCGCCGCGCTGGCGGCTGGGGGCGACCTCGTGGTTAACACGAGCCAGACAGGTTACCAGGAGGTCTGTACGGACCCTTCGTATGCCGGTCAGGTCGTCGTCATGACCTACCCGCTCATCGGCAACCACGGCCGGCTGCGCTCGGACGACCAGTCGGAGCGCCCCTGGCTGCGGGCCCTCGTCGTCGCCAACGCCACGGCCGCGGTGCTCGAAGATGCCCGCCAGCTCGCGACGCTCCTGCGCGACTCAGGGATCCCGGCGATTGCCGGGATCGACACCCGGGCGCTGGCTCGCCATCTCCGGACGCACGGCTCAGTCCCTGGGATCGTGACGGCTCCGGGACAGGTGGACGCTGCTGCGGCGCTCGAGGCGGTCCGCGCGTTGCCGCGCTGGGAGGACCAGGACTTCGTCGGCCTCGTCTCGCCGACGGCCATCATTGACCTGGGCGATCCAGCCGAAGACGGCCCGCTGGTGGGCATCGTGGACCTGGGGCTCAAGGCGAATATCGTCCGGTCGCTGCGCCGACGCGGAGCCCGGGTCAGGATCCTGCCCCATAGCGTGCCGATCGAAGTGGCCCTGGCCGGCGACATCGCTGGCCTCGTGTTCTCGCCCGGACCCGGCGATCCGGCTCGCCTGGCTGCTTCGGTGGCCCTCGCCCGGGCGGCGATTGCCGACGGCCGGCCGCTCCTGGGGATTTGCCTCGGCCACCAGATCGTTGGCCGGGCAGCCGGCGCGGACACCCGCCGGCTGCGTTTCGGACACCACGGCGCGAACCACCCGGTCCGCGACGTGGACAGCGGCCGGGTCCAGGTCACTGCCCAGAACCACGAGGTCCAGGTCGTCGCCGAGACCTTGCCCGCGGCGAGTGGCTTCCGGGTCAGCCAGGTCAATCTGAACGACGGGTCGGTCGAGGGCCTGCGCCACCGGGAGCTGCCGATCGAGACCGTCCAGTACCACCCCGAGGGTGCGCCCGGTCCGCTCGACGCCCTGGCCGTCTTCGACCGGTTTGTCGCGGCAGCCGGGAGCCGATGAAGCCGGCCTCGGTCCTCATCCTGGGTTCGGGCCCGGTCGTGATCGGTCAGGCGGCCGAGTTCGACTACGCCGGGACGCAGGCGTGCCGAGCGCTGCGGGCCGAAGGGGTTCGGACGATCCTGGTGAACTCGAATCCCGCCACGATCATGACCGACCCGCAGGTCGCCGACGTCGTCTACCTCGAGGCCCTGACCATCGAGGCGGTCGAGGCGGTGATCGCGCGCGAACGACCCGAGGGTCTCCTGGCCGGGCTGGGCGGTCAGACCGCCCTCAACCTGGCCGTCGAGCTGGCCCGCGCCGGGGTCCTCGAGCGCCACAGCGTCCGGCTCGTTGGAACCCCGCTCGAGGCGATCGAGATGGCCGAGGATCGCCAGCGCTTCCGGGCGCTGCTCGACCGGATCGGACAGCCGTATGCCCCCTCGGCGATCGTCGACGGGGCAACCGACGCCGACCGCCTTGCCGCGGCCGACCGGGCGCTCGTCGAGATCGGGCTGCCCGCCATCGTCCGGCCGGCATTCACCCTGGGCGGCACCGGTGGCGGGATCGTTGACACCGAGGTTGCCTACCGCGAGCGCATCCGGACCGGTCTGCGGGCCAGCCCGATCGGCCAGGTGATCGTTGAGCGCTGCCTCGTGGGCTGGGGCGAAATCGAGTACGAAGTGATGCGCGACGCCGATGACACCTGCATCGCCGTGTGCTCGATGGAGAACGTCGACCCGCTGGGGATCCACACGGGCGACTCGATCGTCGTGGCACCGGTCCAGACCCTGCCCGACGCGGTCCACCAGCGTCTCCGGAGCGCCTCCCTCGAGATCATCCGGGCGCTTGGCGTGGAGGGTGGCTGCAACGTCCAGTTCGCGCTCAGTCCGGACTACGCCGATTACGCCGTGATCGAGGTGAACCCGCGGGTCAGCCGCTCGTCGGCGCTGGCCAGCAAGGCGACCGGCTACCCGATCGCCCGCGTCGCCGCACAGATCGCCGCGGGCCGCCGACTGGCCGAGATCCCGAACGCCGTGACCGGCACGACGGTTGCTGCCTTCGAGCCGGCCCTCGATTACGTCGTGGTCAAGCTGCCGCGCTTCCCGTTCGACAAGTTCCCCCTGGCAGATCGCTCGCTGGGCAGCCAAATGAAGGCGACCGGCGAGGTGATGGCGATCGACCGGACATTCGGGGCGGCCCTCAACAAGGCGCTCCGCGGCCTGGAGCAGTCGGGCATCGGGCCGCTGGCCGAGAATCCCGAGTGGGGGCCCACGCTGGCCTACCTGGCCGCCGTGTATCCGGCGGCCACCGGCGCCGATGACAGTCTCGACGAGACTGGGGAGGGGTCAGACCAGGCCCCGATCCGCTGGGTCGGCGCCGAAGGGCAGGCCTGCGAATCAACCCGGCATGCCGAGCGCAGTGCGGCGCCGATCGTCCTGCGCCGGTTCCTGGCGCCCTCCGACACCCGTTTGTGGCGGGTCCTCGCACTGCTTCGGCGGGGCGTGCCCGAGACGACGGTCGGAGCCGTGACCGGGATTGCGTCCTGGTTCCTGGCCGAGTTCGGCCGGGCGGTCGCCCTCGAACGGACGGTCGCGGAGGCCGGTCCCGGACTGGTTGACCTGGCCGATGACGGAGCGATGCGCCTGCTGGCCACCGTCAAGAGGGCGGGCTTCGGCGACCGCGAACTGGCGACCCTGGCGGGCGTCGAACCCGAGGCGATCCGGCGGACCCGGCTGGCGGTTGGTCTCGCACCGGGCTATGCCATGGTCGACACCTGTGCCGCCGAGTTCGCTGCCGAGACTCCCTACTTCTACTCGACCTATGCCGCCGCCGGCTCACCCCCGGAGGCGCCGCCGATCGATCGGCCGGCCGCGCTCGTGATCGGCTCGGGCCCGGTCCGGATCGGCCAGGGGATCGAGTTCGACTACTGCGCCGTGCAGGCAGCCGACACGCTCCGCCGGTGCGGTTGGAACGCGGTGATGATCAACTCGAACCCTGAGACGGTCTCGACCGACTTCGACGCGAGCAGCCGGCTCTACTTCGAGCCGCTCGATCCGGAGTCCGTGCGCAACGTCATTGAGGCGGAGACGCGGCCGGGCGAGGCGCTCCTCCCGGTCTTCGTCCAGTTCGGTGGTCAGACGCCGCTCAACCTGGCCGCGCCGCTGGCAGCTGCCGGGGTCACCCTGCTCGGAGCCGACCTCGAGGCGATCGACCAGTCGGAGGACCGGACCCGGTTCGCGGCGTTGCTTGACCGCCTGGGCATTCCCCAACCCGAGGGCGGGATGGCCCATAGCGCCGAAGAGGCGCTGACCCTGGCCGAGCGGATCGGCTACCCGGTCATCGTCAGGCCGAGCTTCGTGATCGGCGGCCTGGCCATTGACTTCGCCTACTCACCAACCGACCTCGTCCGGCAGCTGGCCGCGGCCACGATCGTCGATCCCGACCGCCCGGTCCGGATCGACCGCTACCTCGAAGGTGTTGAGGTCGACGTCGATGCGATCAGCGACGGAATGGTCGTCCTCATCCCGGGCTTGCTCGAGCACGTTGAGCGAGCCGGGGTGCACTCGGGCGATTCCGTGGGCGTCTTCCCGCCCCAGACCGTGAGTGAGGGCGATCAGGGCCTGATCGTCGCGACGATGGAACGGATCGTCCTCGCCCTCGGTGTGCGCGGCCTGGTCAACGCCCAGTTCATCGTCCGGGACGACGGCGTCTACCTGATCGAGGTCAACCCACGAGCCTCCCGGACGGTGCCCTTCATGTCCAAGGTCACCGGCGTGCCGATGGTCGAGCTGGCCGTCCGGATCGCCCTCGGGGCCACGCTTCCGGAGCTCGGCTGGTCGGGCGGCCTCCTGCGACCACCGGCTTTCGTCGCGGTCAAGGCGCCAGCGTTCTCGACAGCCAAGCTGCGCGGTGTGGATCCATCGGTCGGGCCCGGGATGCAGTCGACCGGTGAGGTCATCGGGATCCACACCGACCCGGCCGTTGCCCTGGCCAAGGCGCTCGTTGCTGCATCGCTCGTGCCGCCGCGGCCAGCTGAGCACGGCCGCCGCTCGCTCGCGCTCCTGTCGATCGCCGACCGTGACAAGGCGCTCCTGGGTCGGCTGGCCACCGCCCTCACCCGGGCCGGCTTCGAGTTGTGCGCGACGGCGGGCACATCCCGAACGCTGGCCGACCTTGGCTTCGGGTCGCGCCTCGTGGCCAAGACCGCCACAACGGCCGTCCCCGATGTGGGCCGCGGCGTGCCGATCCTGGAACTGATCGGATCGGGCGAGGTGCGCCTCGTCGTGAATACGCCGACACCCCAATCCGGCGCGGTCCGGGACGCGGTGGAGATCCGGCTGGCCGCAACGGCCGAGGGGATCCTGTGTCTCACCGCGATCGAAACGGCGGTTGCGGCCGCCGAGGCGCTCGACCCGTCAGTGGCCGCGCGGATTGCCGAGGTCCGCTCGCTGGGCGAATGGGTGCCCGGCGGCGCGCTCCCACCGGCGCGCAGTTAGCCCGCCCGGCGGTGCCGCCGGCGTTGGGTCAGGCGGGCCGCGCGGCGCCGCTGGGACTGTCGTCGGCCAACGCTCGTCCGACCCGGACCAGGGCATGGCCGACCTGGCGTCGGACGCCGCTCTTCGATTCGAGGTGGGCGACATGGGCCTGGCGTTCGGCGGCGGCCTCCGCGAGGAGCTCCGACCGGTGGGCCTGGACGAGCGCGCCCCGGACCTGAACGCCGCCCCCGGCGGTGGGATCGTGGGTCATATCGAACCCTTCCTTCTGTGAGATCTTCATCTAACTCGTTGATTCGCGCTTGTGGTTGGTCATTGGCCTGGAAGCTGGCGGCCCGCCCTGCCCGGGGGTTGGCCTCGGGCGCGGGCAGTCCGCCGGTTCAATGGACGCCGAGATACTCCTGGAGCGACTCGCCGACCGAGATGATGGTCGGCCGACGGAGGCTGTAATACGACAGGCCGCCTTCTTCGGTGAGGGTCACCAGGCCGGCCGACCGGAGGAGCGCCAGGTGGTGCTTGATCGTCGGCTTGGACAGCTCGAGCTGCTGGGCGATCTCGGTCAGGTACCAGTCCCGCAGCGAGAGGAGCTGGAGGATCCGCAGCCGGGTGTCGTCGCCGAGCGCCCGGTGGAGCCGGACAACGGCGAGGGGCGGTGCCGTTGGGTCGGCCCCGTCGAGCGCGGCGTCCGAGATCGGATAGCCGAACAGGCGCCAGCCGTCCCCGCCGAGGAGGTAGTTGTACGGCCGGCTGAAGTACGAGGGCGCCAGGATCACCCGGCGGATGCCCGGTTCGGAGAGCCAGCGAATGCCGCCGGTCGTCTGCTCGATCAGGGCCGCCGGACCGAGCCGGCCGCGATCGGCGACGCGCAGGTCCACGTCGTGCTGGATCATCAATCGGACGCGCGGCTCGATCTCCTGGAATCGCGGCAGCCAGGTCCGCAGGATCCGGACGATCTGGCCAACGAAACCGGCCGGGTCGCGCATGACGGCCTCGGTCATCAGGCGCACGTCGGGCGGTACGCCCGACTCGAGTTCGTGGAGGGCCGCGGCCGATCCGGCGAGGGCTTCCTCGAGGCACTGGCGCATCCTGGGATCCGACATCGACTCCGAGAGGACGAGCCGGACGACGTCGTGAGGATCCAGCCCGGCCACGAACTCGACGAGGTCCGCGGCATCGCTGACCCCTGGCTGGTCAACCGCCAGTCCGGCCACGCTCACCGCGATCTCGACAGCCCGCAGCGCCCCCAGCCCTTCGAGCTGAAGGTTCAGGTCGGCCCGTGCTCCAGTCAGCCAGGCCCGATCGGCGGCCGGCAGGTCATCGGTCGAGCCCGCCTCTTCGGACATGCTGAAGACGAAGTCATACAGCGTCCGGACGTCGAACTCGACGCTCACCTGACCGAGTCCGCTGCCTGAGAAGCCTCGGATGCGTACGCCGCTGCCAGGGCTGTCGACGGGGGCGGATTCCGAGCGGTGACGCTCGACGGCACGAACCACGGCTTGTGTCACTGACTCCTAACTTGTGTTAGACAACAATCTAACACAAGCGCCCGCCACGTCAAGCCATCCGTCAGCCGGGCGTCGGGCCGATTGACGGATGGCCGCTCAGCACTTGCCTCCGACGAGCAGCCCGGCGATCAGCAGGAGCACGGAGATGATCGTCCGACCGGCGGCCGATCCGATGTTGGCCGCGGCCAGGCCGGCGCCGTAGGAGAACGCGCCGAAGGCGGAACCCGGGATATCCGGTGGCGCGGTGAAGACGGCCAGGCCGGCCGAGACGGCCCCGAACACGTCGGCGCCGACACAGCCAATGCTGGGGTCGCCGCCGATGGCCAGGCAGGCCGCCGAGATCAGCGCGATCGAGACCGTGATGAACTCCAGGGCCTCGCCGCCGCCGGACGGGGTCAGGCAGTCCGGAAGTGCGCTCCCGCCACCGCGCCCATCGGCGCCGACAGCCGTCGCCGAGCCAGTGTCCGGGTCGACCACCCACATCGCTGCGATGTCACCCGATGCCGGAAGGAGGCGATGGAAGTCGGCGTACTCGTCGACCATCGGGGCGAGGCGGGCCCGTTGCGCCGGGCTCCACGTCTTGACGATATCGATCGTTGTCGACGCGGGGACGACGACGAGATCGGCGCTGCCGAGTTGTTCCACTGCGCTCGCGCCGAACACCTCCGACTCGCGGATGCTCGCCCCGATCGTCGCGCGCAGGGCCGCCCGGAAGGCCGCGACCGGATCCGAACCGGTGCCGACCGCCCGGTTGAGCGCCGGCACCACGTCCGACAGCTGGACCAGGCCGGCCGGGCCGATCCGGTCGGTCAGGATCGTCACCCGAAGCCCGTCCGGGGCCGCCGGGGCACCCGTTCCCCCGGGAACGGCGTCGGCCAGCCAGGCGAGCGTGGCCGGGACGCGCCGCCAGGCCGCTCCGGCGGTGACGATCGCCGCCGGGCCGGCGGCCCACGCCGCCTCGACCGGTTCGGTGGTCAGCGCGGCGCCGATGACGTCGTCGAGCAGGTGTGCGGTGGTCGACGATGCTGGCTCGAAGCCGATCGTGTGGATCCCGTTGAGGGCGACCATCGCCTCGGCGATCGCCGCCGCATCGGCGGTGTCGGCGGGAGTACCCCGGGCGGAGACGCGCACGCCGCCCAGGCGCCGTCGGCTCTCCCGATCGCCCACCCGGACGGTCAGGTAGACCCCGGCGATGCCGGTCGGCGCGGCCCGGTCAGCCTCGGCCGGGACCGTGTACGACAGCTGCAGGGCGGTCGCAGTCGAACCCGCGATCGCGATGCTGACGGCTCGCTTGTCTGGTCCGCCATCGGGCGCCCGATAGCGCAGCCGGTAGTTGGTCGCGGCGGCGGAGGTGACGTGGTCGCCGATGAACGCACCGAGCTTGGCCGCGAGATCGGGTGCGGTCGCGTCCAGGCGTGGACCGCCTCCGTCGGCCACGATGAGACCCGTGGTCGCCGCGTCGACTGCGCCGATGGGCAGGCAGGCGACCGGGACGCCCGACGCCCGAAGCGTCCGGCGGAACCCGGGGATGTCGGCGGGAAGGTCGGACGCCTGGTTGTCGCTGATCAGGAGGACCGCCGCGGCACCCGATGCCGGGACGGACTGGCCGAGCGTCAGCCAGACATCCGAGTTGGACGCCGCCGCGCCGAAGGCGGCGCCAAGCACGGTCGGGTCGGGCTTTGCCCACTGGTCGTCCCGGGCGTGGTCGCCCACGCCGATGACCTGGACCACGAACGGATGTGCCGCTGCGGCATCGCCGAGCGCCTTGGCCAGGGTCGCCTCGAAGGCGGTCCGGCGGGCGGGGCTCGGCCAGTAGTCGGCGACGCTCCCGCTCGTGTCGTAAACGACCAGGACGCGGGTTTCGAGGGGAGCCGAGTTGGCGATCACGGTCACGGCCTGGGCGCCGCCGCCCTCGCTGACCTGGAAGTCGGCGGCGGTCAGGCCATCGACCTGGCTGCCGTCCGCGCGCCGGGCGCGCAACCGCAGCTCAACCTCCGGGAACGTGGCCGCGACGATGGCGCCCTCGAGCGCGGCGACCGACGGGCCGCCGGTCCCGGCCGCCGCCGGAGCCAGCAGCGGCCCGAGCGGCCCGATCACCCGGCTCGGGTCGCCGGGCGACGTCTCGACCAGGCCACCGGCTGTGCTGAGGTAGGTGCCCATCACGATCGGTACGGCGTCGCCGAGCGGCTCAGCAGCCACCAGCCGGAGGACCGGCTGGCGGATCGGGGCTGTCGTGTGGTCCTGCCCGAGCGCAGCGACCGGTGAACCGGGAACGGCGAATCCGAGGACCAGTTGTCGGCCGGCGACCTGGTCGGCGGGCCATTCGCCGCGGAGGACCTCGTGGAGGACGGTCCGGTCGATCGTCGCTCCGGCCGGTGGGTTGAACGCGACCGAGACGGCGACTGACACCCGTGGGACGACCGCGTCGGAGACGCCCAGGAGGCCGTCCGGCTTCGAGGTCAGCAGCGGATCGCCTCCCAGGCCCACCGCCCAGCGGGTCGCTCCGTTCTGCTGGAACTCGACCGCAGGCACCGTGTCGGGCAGCCCCGGTGCCATGAGCCGGGCGGTCCGCAGCTCGCTCGGCAGGGCGGCGAGCAGCTGCTCGGTGGCCGTGTCGGCACGAGACCCGGCACCGTCGGCGCCCCGGCCGAGCGGTGGGTGGGTTGGGTTGATCGGGTCCCAGAGTGCCGCGACGGCGGCCGGATCCGGCGCGAAGGCTGTCGCCGGGAGGCCGCCCGTCGGATATGACGAGGGCCGCGGGATGCTGACGATCCTGCCCTCGATCCCGGCCTGGTGGAGGAGGTCGACGATGAGGTCCGCCCGCTCGCGCAGGGTGCCTGCACCGGCCCGCAGCGCCCCGCGCAGGCCCCAGCGGACATCGGTGGTCGGATCGGCCCCCCTCGCGGTGGCGGGCAGCACGGCGACATGCTCCTGGACGAAGCGGACGATCGTGGCCGGGTCCTTGCTGGCAACGGCCGTTGCGGCGAGCGTGCCGAGATGATCGGGGCTCTGGCGGATGATCGCCTGGAGGCGGCGCAGGATTTCGTACCGCCCGACCGGCCCCTGGCTTGGCTCGGGCGAGCCCGGGGTCACGAGCAGGCTTGGCAACGGAACCTGGCTGGCGCAGCCAGCCAGCGCACCGGCGGCCAGCAGCGACCCGAGCAGGGCCAGGAATCGCCGCCGGTCCATCTCGACCGCGAAGGCGTTCAGCACTGGCGTATCACCGTCGGTTCAGGATCCCCGGCACTCGTGGTTGCGACTGCCTCTGGTCGTGCTTCACGGGGCTCAGAGGTTCGCCGCGACCTTCTGCGCGAGCGCCGCCACAGCGTCCGCAGTCATGCCTGGCGCGGAAACCGCCAGCAGGGCCGTCTTGGTGCCCTTGAAGAATTCGATGCTGATCATGTCGGAGGATTGCTCCGAAAAGCCTCCGCCGTCGCCGAGTCCGGCGATCGGCGTACTGACGTTGGCAGCGAGAGACTTCTTGGCGGCCACGAGGGCGACGTCAATCTTGAACTCGTCCACGACTAGCTGAACCACGTTCGCCTTGCTCGCAACGCTACCGGTGCCCCAGTGGCAGGACGTTACCGTCCCCGCCGGCGTGTCGGCTCCCGTCAACTTGGCCTGCCCCGCACTCGGGAGCAGGATCGCCGCGTCGGTGTCGCTCAGGTATTTGCATGTCCCACTCGCGCTGCCGCTCGTGGCTGCGGCGCTGGATGGTGGTGCCGCGGCTGTTGCTGCGCTGGCAGCCTCCGTCGCGCTGCTGCTTGGCGCGGGGGCCGACGCCGTCGCCGAAACGCTCGCCGTGGTGCAGGCGCCCACGAGGAGGACGATGACGGCCAGCGCTGCGCCTGGGAGGCGAGTGCTTGAGCGAATCCGATGATCCACGTTGTTCTCCTCGTCTTGTTGGCGAGGTCGCAGGCCCCCATCCCGGGGCCTCGACTGATGGGCTGGAACATAACCCGGCGCAAAGCGGCGCCGCATCGAGAGGAACCCCCGCTGTGTCGGCCGGCCGAACGGGCAGGAGAGGGGATCGGGGCCGGCTCCGCCGTCACCAAGGGTTTCTCCTGATGCCCCCAACACCCTGCCGGCCGGACGATCGCCAGTATGCGCGACATGAACGAGCGAATTGCGGTCGGCCGGAACACGCGCCACTAACCCCGGCGCCGGCTGGGGTACCCTTCGCGCCATGGTCACCCCTACCGTCGCTTTCACCGATGAGCGCCTGCCCAACGGCCTCCGCCTGATCATCGCCGAGGACCACCTGGCGCCGGTGGTGGCGGTCAACATCTGGTATGCGGTCGGTTCCAAGAACGAGGTCCCGGGCAAAACAGGGTTCGCGCACCTGTTCGAGCACGTGATGTTCCAGGGTTCGCGCAACGTCAAGAAAGCCGAGCACATCGCCCTCGTCCAGGCTGCCGGCGGGACGATCAACGGGACGACATGGCTGGACCGCACCAACTATTACGAGACCCTGCCCTCGAACCAGCTCGAGCTCGCCCTGTGGCTCGAGGCGGACCGGATGGGCACGCTCCTCGATGCCCTCAGCCAGGACAATCTTGACAACCAGCGCGAAGTGGTCAAGAACGAGAAGCGCTCGACCTACGACAACCGGCCCTATGGGAGCTGGTCGGAGAAGCTCCAGGCGCACCTCTATCCGGCCGGTCATCCCTATCACCACCCGACGATCGGCTCGATGGCCGACCTCGATGCGGCCTCCCTCGAGGATGTCTCGGCGTTCTTCCGGACGTACTACGCGCCGAACAATGCCGTCCTGGCCGTTGTGGGTGACGTCGAGCCCGACCAGGTCCGGGCCTGGACCGAGCGCTATTTCGGGGGGATCCCGGCCAACCCGGCGATTCCACCGGTCGGCGACCTGAGCCTGCCGCCAACCCTGGGGGGCGAGGTCCGGGAGACCGTCGTGGACCAGGTGCCGCTGCCCCGGATCTATTTCGGGTTTCGGGCACCGGCCTTCGGTGACCGGCGCCTTGACGCGCTCGAAGTCGCAATGCAGATCCTGGCCGGCGGCAAGGGCAGCCGCCTCGACCGGCGTCTTGTGCGCGACGACCAGATCGCCCAGGACGTCGTGGCCTTCGTGCTCGGTTTCGTTGGCGGCGGCTCGATCGCCTCGGGCTGGGCCACGGTCCGACCCGGGATGGCCCTCGAGCGGGTCGAAGCGGCCTATCTCGAGGAGCTCGACCGGCTGACCCACGAGCCGGTTACCGATGACGAGCTGGCCCGGGCGAAGGCGTTGATCGAGACCGAGGAGCTCGGTGCGCTCAGCCGGGTCGAGGAACGGGCTGATCGACTGGCCATGAACGCGACTCTGTTCGACGACCCGGCTTTGATTGACACGATGCTGGCCCGCTACCTTGCCGTGACCGCGGAGGACATCCAGGCCGTCGCGGCCGAGGTCTTCCGCCCGGACAACCGGCTTGTCCTGACCTACCTGCCCGCCGCCGGCAGTGCCGAGGAACCCGCTGCATGAGTGAGTCGACCGTCATCGCCACCCGACCGACCCCCGGTCAGCCCCGACCATACGAGTTCCCGGCCTTCCAGCGGCACGCCCTTTCGAACGGGCTGCTGGTGATCCTTGCGCCGATGCCCGGGCGGCCCCTGGTGACCGCCTCGCTCGTCGTTCGCAACGGCGCGGCGGACGATCCCTTCACGGTGGCGGGGGCCACGGCACTCGCCGCCCGGGCCCTGTCGGAAGGCACCCAGCGCTACGATGCGGTCGCGCTGGTCGAGGCAACCGAGCGGCTCGGGGCCGGGCTCCACGCCGACGCCGGCTGGGACGCCGCGACAGTCAGCGTCGAGGTGCCGGTTGCTCGACTCGAGCCCGCCCTTGCCCTTCTCGCCGAGCTTGCGGCGCACCCCACCTTCCCGCCGCGTGAAGTCGATCGGCTGCGCGAGGAACGCCTGAACGACCTGCTCCAGGCCCGGGCCGAGCCCCGCCGCCGGGTCGAGGAGGCCTTTATCGGCACGATCTTCGCTTCGAGCTCGGCGTATCACCGGCCGGCAGGCGGGCTGGCCGAGACCGTCGAGACACTCGATGCCGATCGATTGGCAACAGCCTGGGCACGCGGCTTCGATCCGGCCCGGATGACCCTGATCATCGCCGGTGACCTCGACGGCGGCGGCGGTCGCGGACCGGTCGAGGTCGCCGAGGATTTGCTCGGCGGGTGGACCGCCGCGGCGGGAGCCGTGGCTGGTGGGCCGGTTTCGTCCGAATCGGCCGTTGACTCGCTCCGGATCAAGCTGCTCGATCGACCGGGCTCGGTCCAGACCGAGATCCGGGTCGGTCACGTGGGCGTGCCTCGTCGGATCGACGACTATGCCGGGCTGAGCGTGATGAGTGCGATCCTGGGCGGCCTGTTCAATTCGCGCCTGAACATGAAGCTCCGCGAGGAGAAGGGCTACACGTACGGTGCCTCGGCGGGCTTCGATCCGCGCCGGGGAGCGGGCCCCTTCGCCGCGCGGGTGGCGGTCAACACGGAGGTCACCGTCCCGGCCCTGGTCGATCTCCTGTCCGAGCTGAGCCGGATCCGTGAGGCCCCGGTGACCGCGGCCGAGCTCGGCGCGGCGCGCGATTTCCTTGTCGGGGTCTTTCCGCTTCGCTTCGAGACGCCCGGTCCGGTCGTCGGTGCGCTGGGCGGGATCGTCGTCCATGACCTGCCCGACGATGAGCTGGCGACCTACAGGGCACGGATCGAGGCGGTCGGCGCGGATGATGTCCTGGCCATCGCTCGGGCGCGGATCCACCCGGATCGAGCCGCGATCGTGATGGTCGGCGACGCGGCCCGGATCGCGAGCGAGCTCGAGGCTGCGGCGATCGGTCCGCTCGAGGTCATCCGTGACGATGAGCTGGCCGGCCAGGAAGCCTAGACCGGCGAGATCCCGGCAACCACGGGTCGCCTGAAACCTTTGGCAGTACTTCTGTCTCATCGAGAGTAGACGGCCACGTCACGGCCCAACCATTTCGATGACAGGGGACTGTCCAACATGAACTCCCAGGATCGTGTGCTGAGAGGCGCTGCGGCCTCCGCCGTCGCCCTGTTCGTGGGTGCTACGGTGGCCCTGGCGGCCCCAGGCGCCGTCAGTCCGAGCCGGTCGACCGGCGGCGCGGCTTCGACCCTTGGCCATTCGACGGAGACCGCCGAACCGTCGGAGATCGCCGAACCAACTGAAACGGCAGAACCTTCGGAGCAGCCGGAGCGGTCGCTGACCGCGAGGCCGATTCAGAAAGCGGAACCGATCGAGACGCCCGAACCGACCAAGACGGCCGAGCCCGCCCAGGATGGCCACAATAGTGGCGGCGATCAATCGGGTGACAATGGCGATGGCCAGGGCGGAAGCGGCTCTGGCGGCGACCAGGGCAGCCACGGCGGCCAGGGTAACGGCTGACCGTCCTCGTCAGGCTGGTGGACAATCCACGACCCGAACCTGGCCCGTACATTGACCGGCAACGCCGCAGCGGAGACAAGACCATCGCCTTCGACCGCGACGCACCGAGCGACGCACGTGCCGGAGCGCCTCGCGATGACGAGGCGCTCCGGATCGTCGAGGCTGTGCTGGCCGGCGACCGCGATGCGTTTCGCGTCCTCGTCGACCGCGAGGCGGCGTCGATCGTGCGAGCCTGTCACCGAATCCTCGGGGATCTGCACGAAGCCGAAGATGCTGCCCAGGAGACCTTCGTGATCGCCTATCGCTCGCTCGATTCTTGGCGGGCTACGGGGTCATTCGGCGCCTGGCTGCGCCGGATCGCCGTCCGTGTCGCCCTTCGAACGGCAGGGACCAGGCGTCCGACGTTGCGTCTCGACCCGATCCCGATGGGCGGTGATGCAGCATCGAGCGGGGGACCGGCCGGACACCTCGCGAGTGCCTCGCCCGATCCGGCCGACGCCTCCCTGGAGGCGGAGCGTGCGGTCGAGTTGCGACGTGCCCTTCAGGCGCTGGGCGATCCATACCGGGAGGTCGTCCTGTTGCGCTTCTTCGGCGACCTGTCGCTGGCCGAGATCGCCCAGGAGACCGGCCGGCCAGTCGCCACGATCAAGACCCATCTTCGGCGGGGCTTGCTGCGCCTGCGCAGCGACGCCCCCGACCTGGGGTTCGAGCAGTGACCCGGCCATTTCGTGGCGACGAGTTGAGCGGCCCGGAGATTCCCGGCGATCCCGCGGAGCTCGCGGCCGCACTTGAGGTGGGCCGCCTGATCGAACACACGATCGGCGCTGATGGCGTGCAGCCAACCCCGGGCTTCAGCGACCGGGTCATGGCCGCCGTAGCGGCGCAACCGGCCCCTCGTCGGAGCCGCCTCGTGGCCTTGCTCGGCGCGATCAGCGGGACGTGGCACACGGCGCTGAGTGCCAACCGACCACCGCTGGTTCGAGCGAAGGCCCTGGCGATGGTGCTGGTGGTCCTGGTTGCCCTGGGCTCGCTCGGTGGGGCCGCAACACTTGCGGCGGCAGGTGCCCTGAACCTGTTCCAGGCGCACCCGTCGTCCGGTCCGCTGATCACACCTGGTCCCCAGCCCAAGGCCAGTCCCGATTCCACTGAAACTCGCAACCCGAATGCGAGCCCCGAGCCAACGGAAACAGTCGGGCCGGGCGAGACGCCGGAGCCCTCCGAGACCGTGGAGCCGAGCGAGACGCCCGAGCCGGGCGGCACCGACAGCCACGGTGGTGGCGGTGACGGCGGGAGCGGCGGCGAAGGCGGGAGCAGGGCAACGCCGCGGCCGAGCCGCACCTCGGAACCCACGGACACGCCCGAGCCGACCGAGACGCCCAGGCAATCCGACCACTGATCGTCGAGCCGGGTATTCTCCGTCGGTGATCGTGATCATCGGCTCGCCGTCCCTCGTGCCCGCTGATCCCGGGGGTCGCTCAACAGCCGCCGGCCGGGCGATCGAGGTCGCCCGCGGGGCGACCGCCGCCGGGGCGCAGGTTCAGCTGGTCGGCAAGGTCGGCGATGACCCGGCCGGCGACGCCCTCCTGCTGGCGCTGGCGGAGGCGGGAATCGGCCACGTCGCGGTCCTGCGCGACCCCGCTCGACCCACTCCGGTCGCGCCGATCGCCAGCGCTGACGACGAGGCGATGCTGCCCGATGGCGAAGACGACCAGGACGAGAGCGAGACCACTGCCCCAGCCGGGCCAGCGGGTGCGGGGGTTACCCACGAGCCAGTGCCGACGATTGACGCCGGGGACCTCGACCTCGCTCTGCGCTATCTGCCGGACCACGCCGTCGTGGTCGTCGCCGAGCGTCTCGAGGCCGATGCCCTGGCCGTGGTTGCCGCGGATTGCTCGTACGTTGCAGCCGCGCTCGTGGTGATCGTCGAGCCCCGCGGCGAGCCGCTCGTTGCACCGCCGGGTGCGACCCTGCTCGAGGCACCCCGATCCGATCCGGACGGAGTCTTCGGGCACATGGTTGGTCGCTTTGCGGCGGCCCTCGACCGAGGGACGCCTGGCGGTCAGGCCTTGGCTGAGGCCACCGCCGGAACCGGCTGGCAACCGACCACCGGTTGACGGCTGGTCAGGCCGGTTCGATCAACTCGGGGCCATTGTTGCGGACGTTGTTGACCAGCGGGCTGACCGGGTACAGGACGAGCTCAGCGTCGGGGGCCGGGACCAGCAACCCGTTCAGTTCGCCGACGTCCTCGGTGGTCGGATCGAGCCAGCGCGTCCAGTCCCCGGGCTCGAGGATCACCGGCATCCGGTCGTGGACGGCTCCGAGGAGACC
>JADGQK010000081.1 GCA_017881915.1 Chloroflexota bacterium
GTCTCGACGTAGGTGCCGGCATGGGGATGGAAGGCGAGGCTATGACCAAGTTGAGCAGCTTCGCGTCCGAGCGCCTCGAGGAGTCGCGCGAGCGCCTGGATGCCTGACTCGGACAGGCGCGGGACGTCAGGGCCATCAGCCCGTCCCGCGAACGGGATCCGGTCAGGCGTCAAGGGTAATGCGGCGACCAGTAGCTCACCATCGGAGTCATGAAGATCGGCCAGCTTCGCCCGTCCTATTCCGAGCGCCGCCCTCGACGGTCCGTCGGGTCCGCACTCGAGCGCGGCGTACGCCTCCGCGATCCGGAGATCGCGCGTGGCCAGCGCGCGCCGGAGCTCGGCGCCGCGCGGGAAGTCCCGCCCGAGCTGGCTGCCGCCGTAACCCAGCCGGTGCATCTCGTCGAGGACGATCAGCGGGTCGATCGGGGGAGTGAGCTCGGGCAGGTCATCGTTCGCCCAGAGGATCTGGTTGATCCCGATCGTCGCGCCGGGCAGCAGCGGCTCCGCCGCAGCGAGTCCGGCGCTGGGGAGGCCGAGGTGGGAGTGCGACGTGCCGGGACGGAGTTCCATCGTCGAATGGTCTCCTTGGGATCGAGTGACGATGCGCCAGCGCTCGACCAGGTGGTTGAGCCTCCGCTGTGAATGGTAGGCCGTCGACCAATCCGGGACCACTGCGCCTGAAGGGCACCCGACTTGTCTTCCCGCGGACCGTCAGCCCTCAGCCGCGGTGAGCCGGTTGGGATGATCTCGAGATACGATCTTTACACCGCCGACCGGCTGGAGTAGCATGCCGTGTAATCGATACCACGGGCTTGATCCCGCCGACGTGCAGATCGAAGCGGGACCATGGGCAGGCCGGCCCCGGTGGCGTAGCTGGAGGGCGCCCGTGTTCGCTGCTAGGGAGACACGATGAACGCGAATCGGCGTCTTATTCGCCTCACGGCCCTGTTGGCGACGGGTGCACTGGTCCTCACGGCATGTTCGAGCGGCACATCGCCGGCAGCCTCCGCCCCGGCCTCCGCCCCCGCCGCAAGTACTGGCGGGAGCCAGCCGTCGAGCAGTCCGGCCGGAGCGCCCATCACCCTGACCATCGCGGCCAATGCTGTCATCGGCGGCAAGAGTGACCAGGAGGCGACGTGGATCACGAACTACGTGATCCCGACCTTCGAGAAGCAGATGGCTGCCCAGGGCCAGAACGTCACGGTCAAGTTCAATGGGACGGGCGTCGCCGACGAGCAGTACAAGGCGCAGATGGCGCTCGACCTGAAGAGCGGCAGCGGTGCTGATGTCTTTGACATGGACGGCATCTGGGTCGGTGAGTTCGCCCAGGCGAACTACCTCAAGCCGCTCAGCCAGATCGTCCCTGCGGCCGACAGCTGGGACGGCTGGGGCCAGATCTCGCCCGCCGTCCAGGCGAACATGTCGTACCAGGGTCAGCGCTACGGCATCTCCTCCGGCACAGATGGGCGCTTCCTCTACTTCAACAAGGACGTCTTCGCGAAGGCGGGTCTGCCGGCCGACTGGGCGCCCACGAGCTGGCAGGACATCCTCACCGCGGCGCAGACCATCAAGAGCAAGGTCCCCGGCGTGACGCCCCTTCAGATCGACGCTGGGACGGCCATGGGAGAAGCGACGACGGCACAGGGCTTCCTGCCTCTTCTGGTGGGCACCGGCGTCAAGCTCTACGATGAATCCAGCCAGAAGTGGCAGGGCAACACGACCCAGATCCAGGACGTGCTGAACTTCTATAAGACGGTCTACACGACCGGCCTGGGCGATCCGCAGATCCAGCTGGCGGCCAAAGGCCGCGACCAGTCGTTCCTTGAGTTCAGCCAGCTGAAGATCGGGATCCTCGCAGAGGGCGACTACATGTGGCGAGGCGTCATCAATCCAACCGGCGGGGTCAACCCGATGCAGAACCGGAGCACCGAAGTGGGCTGGACGCTGATCCCGGCCAAGACTGCCGGCAGCGGTGTGAACGGCCAGAGCTTCGTCAGCATCTCCGGTGGCGGCGGGCGGGTTCTGAACCCGAACACCAAGAATCCGAACGAGGCCTGGGCGCTGCTGTCCTTCATGGCCTCGAAGGACGCCGTGCTCCAGTACACGAATGGGCAACCGCAGATCACCCAGCGCAACGACGTCAACGCGCAGATCCTGTCGAGCGACCCTGTGCTCACGTTCGTGGCGACCAAGGTGCTACCGCTGACCGTCTACCGGCCGGGGTTCGCCGTCTATCCGCAGGTTTCGCAGGCGCTCCAGCTGGCCAGCCAGGAGGTCTTCAATGGCAAGTCGGTCAGTGACGCAGCCACCGAGTACAACAACACGCTCGTGAAGCTCGTCGGCGCCGACCATGTCGCCTCGGGGGGCTGAGCTACCCGCTCCGCCCCGGGGGGCTTCGACTCCTGCCGAAGCCAGCGCGGCCGCCCTGTCGACTCGCGGGGCGGTCGCGTTCCTCACGCCCGCGCTCTTGCTGATCGGCGTCTTCCTGATCTTCCCAGCGCTCTGGACGCTTTACCTCGGGATCACGGACTACCGCCTGACCGGAATCCAGGCGGCGCAACCGCAGGTGATCGGGCTCGACAACTACACCGCGGCGCTGGGCGACCCGGCCTTCGCGAACTCGCTTTGGGTCACGGTCCTGTACGTCCTCGGGTCCGCGGTCATCGGGCAGCTGGGGCTCGGCTTCGCGCTCGCCTGGATGTTTCGCCGCTGGCAGGGTCCGGCCCGCAACGCCCTCGAGGTGCTGGTCATCGTGGCCTGGATCGTCCCGAGCTCGGTGGTGGCCTTCCTGTGGATTGCCTTCCTCGACACCCATAACGGGACGCTCAATGCGGCCCTGGGGAATGCGAACATCCCCTGGCTCTTCAGCTGGCCGCTCCTCTCGATCATCGTCTTCAATACCTGGCGGGGCACAGCCTTCTCGATGCTGCTGTGCGGCGGCGCGTTGAACACGCTGCCGCCCTCCCATCTCGAGACAGCGCGCCTGGCCGGCGCCTCGTCCTGGCAGCAGTTGCGCGACATCGTGCTGCCCTCCATCCGCGGCCACCTTCTGACCAACCTGCTGCTGATCAGCCTCTGGACCTTCAACGATTTCACGCCCTACCTGATCACGGCAGGCGGTCCCAATTTCGCGACCGATACCCTGCCCGTGTACATCTTCCGCAACGCGCTCGTTAACTTCCAGCTGGGCTACGGCGCCGCGATCTCGGCCATCCTGCTGGTCATCAACCTGGGCATCGCGCTCATCTACCTGCGCGTGCTCCGAGCGAGGAACTGATGGACCTGGACCGCCCCATCCCGGCGTCTGCCCCGATCCGACAACCGTCGGAATCCGCCCTCGTGGTCCGCCGGCTCCTCAGCCGGATCGGCTTCTATCTCTTCGTCGTCATCGTCGGCGCCTATTTCGCGCTGCCCATGGTCTGGCTCGTCTTCGCGCCGTTCGACGCGCACCCCACGCTGACGGCCGCCCCGCCCTCCGCCTTCACGCTCGGGAACTTCCCGGACCTGCTGAAGGATCCCTATGCCCTGCCATCGCTGGTCAACTCGGTCATTCTGGCGGTCGCCACGATGGTCCTGGTGGTGGCGGCGGCGGCCCCCGCCGCCTACGCCTTGAGCCGGGTCCGGATCCCCGGGCGTGACCTGCTCCTCTATGTCCTCCTGCTCTTCTCGTCGGTCGTAACGGGCACCGCCGCGATGGTCCCACTCTTCCTGCTCGTCTTTGATCTCGGCCTGATCAACACCCAGGTGGGTGTCGTCCTCGTGCTGGCCGGCGGCCTGATTCCGGCCGGAATCTTCATCCTCAAGGACTTCGTCGATTCGATGCCCAAGAGCTATGAGGAGTCGGCCCGGGTCTTTGGCGCGAGTTCGTTCCAGATCCTGCGCGACATCGTCCTGCCCTACGCCCGTCCGGGCCTGGCCGTGATCGCGGTCTGGGTGGTCGTCAACGTCTGGAGCAACTTCCTGATCCCGTTCATCCTGCTCCGTGACCCGGGCCAGCTGCCAGCCGCTGTCGTCGTCTATAACTTCTACACGGAGGGCGGGCAGGCCAACCTGCGACTCCTCTCATCATTCGGACTCCTCTACTCGATCCCGGTTGTCGCGATGTACCTGTTCGTCAATCGCCGCTACGGCTTCCGCTTCTACGGAGGGATCAAGGGCTGATGGCCGACCTCGAGATCCGCGGCCTGACAAAGGTCTTCCCCGGGGGCGTGCGCGCGCTCGATGAGCTGTCGCTGCACATCGAGGACGGCGAGTTCTTCGCGCTCCTCGGTCCGTCCGGCTGCGGCAAGACCACCCTCCTGCGCTCGATCGCCGGCCTGGAGACGCCGAACTCAGGCAAGATCCTCATCGGCGGGCGAGACGTGACCCGCCTGCCGCCTGGCGCTCGCGACCTGGCGATGGTCTTCCAGGACTACGCCCTCTATCCGCACATGACGGTCGCCGACAATATCGCCTACCCGCTGAAGGTCCGCGGAGTCGGTCGGAAGGAGCGCCGTGACACCGCGGAGTCGGTGGGTCGAAGCCTCCAGATCCAGGGTGCCATGCTCGATCGACGGCCGGGTCAGCTGTCCGGTGGCCAGCAGCAGCGCGTCGCGCTGGCGCGGTCGATCGCCTACCGGCCGCACGTCTTTCTCTTCGATGAGCCCCTCTCCAACCTCGACGCCCGGCTCCGGCTCGAGGCGCGGACGTTCCTCAAGCAGCTGCAGCGGGACCTGGGCGTCACCACCGTCTACGTCACGCACGATCAGGCGGAGGCGCTAGCCCTGGCCGACCGGATGGCAGTCATGGAGCAGGGCCGCATCCGCCAGCTTGACACGCCCTCGAACTGCTTCCTCCGACCGGCCAATATCTTCGTTGCCGGGTTCATCGGGTCGACGCCCATGAACCTCCTGCCGGCGACGGTGCAGGATGGCGGGCTCGACGTGGCTGGCCGGAAGTTGCTGATCCCCGACGCGATCCGAGCGCAGGCCAAGGTGGGGGACGCGGTGATTCTGGGCGCGCGCCCCGAGTACGTGTCGGTCAGCGCGACCGAGCTTCCCGACTCGCTGGGCGGGATCGTCCGCGTCCTGGAGAACCTGGGCGTCGACTCGCTGGTTACCGTCGAGGTGGGCGATCTGCTGGTGAAGGCGACGGTTCCGGAGGAGCGGGTGCCGGCGGTGGGCGACCAGGTCTGGCTCCAGCCCGCTCAGGGCCGCCTGCTGGTCTATCGACAGGACGACGGGGAGCAGGTTGGGGCCCCGCCGGTCGCGCCGATCGAGGCCCCGGCACTCGCGCCCCAGGCCGGGTGATCCGGTATCGGGGGCGCTGGACACCGCAGGATCGCCGGGAGGCGATCTACCGCTACCTGCCGTTCGACGTGCCGCCGGGGACGCTAGGGATCTCCGTCCGCTACGGCTACGAGCGCGGACCCGACGCGATCCTCGATCTGGGGGTCGTGGATCCCGAGCGGTTCAGGGGCTGGTCCGGCAGCGAGCGTCGCGCGGTCGTGATCGGGCCCCGGGCCGCCACCCCTGGTTACCTCGCCGGGCCGCTGCCAGCCGGCCAGTGGCAGGTCCTCATCGGGCTCTACCGCGTCCCTCCCGAGGGGCTCGCCTACGAGGTGGAGGTCGAGCTCGGAACGGCGGAGCCGGCGCCGTTACCGGCGCCACCGGCTCGCCCTGAACGGCCGCCGCGGCGCGATTTGCCGGCGGCCCCTGGACGACAGTGGCTGGCCGGCGATCTCCATAGCCACACGGTCCATTCAGACGGGGTCCTCACGCCGGCTGCGCTTGGCTGCCTGGCCGCAGAACGGGGCCTGGATTTCCTGGCCGTCACGGACCACAACGGTGTCGCGCATCATCCCGGGCTCCCCGGGGCTGGGGCTCATGCCGGGATCCTCCTCCTGCCGGGTCAGGAGGTGACGACCGACGAAGGTCACGCCAATGCCATCGGGGCGCTCCCCTGGATCGATTTCCGCGGGCCTTCGGACGCGTGGCTCGCAGCAGCCGAGGCCGGCGGCGGCCTTCTCTCGATCAACCATCCGCTGGCAGGTCCCTACAGCTGGCGCCGCCCGATGACCGCGCAGCCACCGCTGGCGGAGGTCTGGCATTCGACCTGGGACCGCAGGAGCGACGCGCCCCTGGACTGGTGGGCGGCGTGGGGTGGTGTTCCGGTCGGCGGCAGCGACTTCCACCGGTCCGGCAGCGACGGGCTGCCCGGCGAGCCGACGACCTGGGTCGAAGCCGAGGAGCTAAGCCTGGGCGCCATCGTGGCCGCTCTCCGGGCGGGCCGCGTCGCGATCTCGGCCGGGCCGCACGGGCCCGTCGTCGTGCGTCACGAGGACGCGATCGTGGCCGTCGGTGCGGAAGGTACCGAGTTGCTCGGGCCGGACGGCTCGCGCCGCGCCATCCGCGACGAGCGCGAACGGGTGCCCAGCGGACGTGGGCTCCACCGGCTGGTCGATCCCGGCGGGCTGACCCTGGCCCTGATCCCCTGAGGCAGGCTCAGGGACGCGTCGATGGAAAACGACGGACGACTCAGCCGCGAGCGCGAGGAGCCAGCAGCCGGAGCGTCCTGATCTCCCAGGGGGCGATCTTGAGCCGGACGCTCCCGTCCTGGACGGCCAGCTGGGGCCCGGCGTTTCCGAGCAGGTCGGCCTCGTAGGCCTCCTGGAAGGGTCCCCGAATGATGAGGGGAGTCCCCTCCGGCGTTTCGCAGGCCAGGCGCAGCTCGAGCCAGTCGCCATCGCGCCGCAGCGCCGAGAGGGTCAAGCCGTTGCCATCGACCGCGAGGCCCTCCCCGGCCCCGAGTAGGCCTCCGGCGGGACCCGTGCCGGCCGCCACCAGGAAGGGGTGCCGGTAGCGCTCCGCCTGCCCGACCACGTCCGCCTCGACCCACGACCCGGTGTGCGGGTAGAGGCCGAAGGCCAGGCTCCACGGACCGCGGCACTGCGCGCCGGGAACCTCGAACTGCCCGCCGGCCGGGTCCCGTCGATACGGATTCGCGTCGCGACTCAGGTAGCCGGTCGCCCGCAGGATCGTGAGGCCGATGGCCCGACCATCCTCCTCCAGCTGGTACTCGGTTACCTGCGGAAGGAGGATCGCCAGACCGCCCGCGTCCACGAATGCACTGGCCGGGAACGCGGCCTGGCCGACCTCGCCATGACCGCCTTCGATCGTCAGCCCGCGCTCGACGACCGCGAACTGGCCCTCCGCGCTGGAGTGACCGGCCGGGCGGGGGAGGGCCGCCACGAAGCGCAGGCGGTGGTCGCGGCAGGGGTTCTCGAGCATGACCCGCAGGCGCACGAAGGGCTCGCCGGCGCGCAGCTCGAGCTCGGTCGTGACCGCCACGTCGGCCGTATCCGGAGACCGGCCCGTGCCGGCCGGGGCGGCCGCCAGGGGCCAGCGGTAGGTAGACCGCACCTCCATCACGCCGCGCACCGGCCCTCGCTCACGGACGACTACCTGCGTCTCGAGTGGCGCCACAATCGGCTGCTCGTCGGCTGTGGGCGCCCAATTGTAGGTGTCGCCGAAGTCGCCCTCGTCGACGAGCCGACCGACGCCCGATGCCCGTCCCTGCCCGTCCTCCAGGGCGTCGACCCGGATGGCTCCGTCCTCGGTCACGTCCACGGCGAGCCGGCTGTTGGCGAGCCGCCGGGTCGCAACAGAAACAGGCTCGTCGAGCGTGCCTTCGCCCTCGACGAGCCGAAGGCCGGACCAACCGAGCGCCGGCGCCGGCACGTTCGCCGCCAGGCGGCGAATCGACGCGGCCCGGACGACGACACGCCACGAGCCGTCCTCGCGGGCGGTGGCCGCGTCGAGATGACGCCGCATGACCGACAGCTCGAACGTGCCCGGGTCGGGGGCCTCGACCACGTCGATCTCCAGCCGCGGTCCACTCGCGCCGTCCCGATCGCTTCCGCCGTCGCCGGCGCCGGTCTCCCCAGCGGTGACGATCCGCCAGTCGCGCACGTACCGTCCGAATAGCTCGGTGCCGTGGATCCGCCCGAAGAATTCGCGGACCAGGTCGGGCGGCATCGTTTGATCCAGGAGCATCGACGCCTCACGCGCCAGCTCCTGCGCGGAGGCCCGCGAGCCATCGGGCAGCTCGACGGCGACGGACAGCCATGTCTCGGGGATCGACGTCCGCAGCTCGACCACGTCCCGACGTCCCACGGGGCTTGGGTTCGCGACCGCCATGTCCCCGATCGCGACCCCTTCGGCGATCGCACCGACGGCGCGTTCGGCCACAGTGTCCGCGATCTGGGCACCCTCGCCGAGGCGGACAAGGACCTGGTCCATGACCGGGTCGATGGAGCAGCCGCAGATGGAGTCGTGAGCGGACGACGCGACGACCTTGTGCCAGGCCAGGTCGAGAAACGGCTCGTAGCCTGGCCGGCCCCAGAGTGCCCCCAGCGGTTCGGCATAACGGCTGAGGGCCCGCTCCGCGCGCCCCATCGCGACCTTGATGTCGATGCGCGCGGACGTCACGTTCATCAACACGTTCGCCCGCGCGCTGGAGCGGAGCTCGCCCCGCCACACGGGGCCGGTCGGCGGCGCCGCCCCGAGGTAGTCGTCCAGGGTTTCGACCCGCAGGCGCCAGCGCTGAGGGGTCGCAGCGAAGGCATCGATCCGGGCCATCAAGTCCGCGGCCGGCGTCGAGTGGTCGGCGCCATACATCGCCAGCAGGGGGTCTGCACCGAAGAACGGGCCGAGTTGCTCCTGGAGTGCTTCCAGACGCTCGGTGATCAGTTCGGGCCGCTCGAGGAGAAGCAGACCGTTCCCGTAACCGTCGGGAAGATACTCCGTCGTCACCTCCGAGCCGTCCGGCGCGATCCAGCGGAATGCATGGCGATCGATGGCAGCCGGGACGCCACGCCAGACTACCGCGCGTTCGATGCCGGCTTTGCGCAGGATCTGGGGCATCTGCGCGACGTGCCCGAACATATCGGGCAGGTAGCCAACGACCATGCAGCCGCCAAGCCCCCGGGCGCGCTCCCAACCGAGGCGCAGGTCGCGGACGATCGTCTCCCCGGAGACCAGGAACTGGTCCAGCAGGACCTGCCACGGGCCGATGGCCAGGCGGCCATCCGCCACCAGGCGACGGATCCGCGGCTCCGCCTCTGGTCGAATGCGCAGGTAGTCGTCGACCGTGGCGAGCTGACCGTCGAGGGTGAAGCGAAACCGCTCGTCCGCCTCGAGTTGATCGAGGACCCGATCGACCATCTCGACCAGGCGCACACGGAAGACCTGGAAGGGGAGGTACCACTCCCGGTCCCAGTGGGTGTGCGGGACGATCACGACATCGGTGAGGTCAGCCATCGGATCTCTCGTCACCACCCCGATCGAGCGGTTCCCGTGGTCCAGACGGGAATATCATGAGCACGTCCCTCCTTCGCCCAATGGTATCGATTACACGTCGGACCTGCACCGAGAGCCATCCACATGCCCATCACGATCACCGATGTTGCCGCCCGGGCTGGGGTCTCCTCGGCTACGGTCAGCCGGGTCCTGCAGGGCTCGCCGCGGGTGAGCCGCGCCGCCCTCGAACGGGTTCAGGCAGCGATCGCCGAGCTGGAGTACCGCCCTTCGGGAGTGGCTCGGTCGTTGCGCAGCCAGCAGACCGGGACGCTCGGACTCATCGTGACCAACATCACCAACCCGTTCTACCCGGAGATCGTCCGCGGCGCGGAGGACGCCGCCCAGCGGATGGGAGCATCGATCATCCTGTGCAATGCGGCCGAGGACCCGGAACGCGAGATCGCCTACCTGGACCTGCTCCTCGAGCGGCGCGTCGACGGTGTGATCGTCGCGGCGGGCGGCTTGACGCAGCGGCACGAGGACTTCCTGAGCGCGTTCCCATCTCCGCTCGTCCTGGTCAACGCGGCCTTGCCGGGTGGCCAGGTCCCCGCGGTGCTCAGCGACGACGAGGGTGGAGGCCGGGCTGCGGCGGCCCACGTCCTGGAGCTTGGTCACACGCGACTGGTCCACATCTCCGGGCCCGCGGTCCGCGAGGCCGTCTCCCTCCGGCTCGACGGCGTGCGCGCGGCGATCGCCGCTGCCGACGCCGATGTCACCCTGGAGGTGGTGGAGGGGGACGGTTACCTGGCTGGCGGCCTGGCAGCCCGGGAGGTCGCCGGGCGTCTCCGGCCCCCGTACGCGATCATCGCCCACAACGACCTGACGGCCGTCGGCGCGATGCATGCGCTGTTCGACCTCGGGATCCGCGTCCCGGACGAGGTCAGCGTGATCGGGTTCGACGACATCGCGCTCGCCGCGTTCACGAACCCGGGCTTGACCACCATTGCGCAGGACAAGTACGCGATGGGCCACCTGGCGGTCGAGACGATCGCCCGACTCCGGTCCGGCGAGGCGGTCAAGGGTGACCAGGTCCTGCCCGTGCGCCTCATTGTTCGAGGCTCGACCGGCCCGGCGCATTGACCGTATCGAGTTCCCCGGCCGTCGGCGCTCTCTGTCAGTGAGCGCCTTCACGAACGCGGATCGGGCAGCACCGAGGGCCCGACAGGCCGGTCCCGAGCGTGGATGGGGCGCTCGAGGCCCGGCCGATGAGGCGGACTCGAACCGCCGGCTTTACGGCGCGGCTGGACTGGGATACGGTGGGTTGTAATCGATACCACACCCACGGCGGATGAGCGCTATCCCACTCGACGACCGGCGGGGAAGGGGTCGTGCCGATCGGAACCCGCGCGGACCGACCCAGGATCGTCTCGGAGGGCGTTCGATGGTTATGGATCAGCCGATTCGGCTCGGCGTCGTCGGCCTCGGCCTGATCTGGCAGGCCGTTCACCTGCCGAACCTGCTGGCCCTTCGCGACCGCTT
>JADGQK010000031.1 GCA_017881915.1 Chloroflexota bacterium
CGGTGATGGCCGATGGATCATCGCCCAGCGCCCATCGATCCGGCGGGGGAACAACGCGGCGTCCTTGTCCTCGGGCGGCATGGCCGGGCCGAGCCGTCGGACGGTTCGGAAGTCCTTCGTCGTCGCCAGGGAGACGAGGGGCCCGCGGCGGCTATACGCCGTGTAGGCGATCGCCCATTCGTCGCGCTCCTCGAGCCACGTCAGCCGCGGATCCTCGCAGCCCCACACTTCCTCCGGGTGGTGCTCTGGGTCGGGACTGAGCAAGGGGTCTCCGTCGAAGCGCCAGTCATCGACTCCGTCATAGCTCCGGGCCACCTGCAGGTGGGAGATGCCCCTGAGGTCCTCGACCCGCAGCAGCAGGATGGTCTCGTCGCCCAGACGGGCTGCCCCGGCGTTGAAGACGGCGTTCGCGGCGAACGGCAGATGAGCGGCCGATACGATGGGGTTGCCGGGGTGACGCCGGAAGAGCGGCGGAGCCGCGGGGTGCAGGCGGAAAGTCACGACGCGATTATGCCTTGCGCAGGCGGCTCGGGCGCTGCCGCTCAGCGCTCACGGCGCCAACACGGTTGGCGTCGCGAGATGCCTGCAACGCAAGAGACCGCCCTTGCGATCGGCTGGATGCATGGCGGGCGCCAGGCTCGAAGCCGAAGTCAAGAAGCCCGTCTCGCGGCCTCGATGGCGCCCGGCGGCCCATCGGTCGGCCAGCCCAGCAGGAGGTATCAAATGGCCAAGCTCAGTTCGGCACAGCGTGACGCCCTGCCGAAGTCCGATTTCGGGCTGCCCACGGAGCGCAAATACCCGATGCCCGACCAGACCCATGCTCGCGATGCGAAGGCGCGGGCCGCCGCCCAGGAGAATGCGGGCAAGCTCAGCGAGGCGCAGAAGGACAAGATCGACCGCAAGGCCGACCGGGTCCTCGACAAGTAGCTGGCCAGCTCACGTCGAGATGACCTGCAACGCGATTGCAGCGTAGTTGCCCAAGTGTTGAGGTCGCCGGCGGTATCAATTGCTCAAGGTGAGGATGCATCGGTCCGTCGGGGCCGCTGTCCGAACCGGGCCGCCGGGTACGCAACGGTTGGTTTAGAACCAACCCGCCTGCCATAGGAGACCGATCATGACGCTCCAGGATCAACGCACCGTCGTCAGCACAGAGCCACCGGATCCGACTGGTTTCGACCGCCCGGTGACCACCGAATCGAGGGAGACACGCAGGGTGAGCTCCTCGCCGAGCGGTTCAGAGTTCGCCCGTCGGGTGATCGTCCTGATCTTCGGCCTGATCGAAGTCGTCATCGGACTGAGGATCGTCTTGCTGGTCCTCGATGCGCGGACCGGCAACGACATCGTCGCGGCGATCCTCAACATCAGCCAGGTCTTCGTGGCGCCGTTCGAGGGGATCCTTCGGACCGACGCCTTGCACGCCGGCAAGTCGATGCTTGACGTTGCTGCCGTGACCGCCCTGGTCGGCTGGGTCGTCCTCGAAGCGATCGTTCTCTGGGCAGTCGGCATCTTCCGGCGGGAGCCCACCACGATCTAGAGATCCTGCCGGCGGGCCCAGCGCCCGCCGAAGGCCAAGCGTTGATGCCGGGTTGACCTCCAGGTCGGCCCGGCATCTGTGCGGGTCCGCCGTCGCCCCAACCAGAGCTCGTCAGGCTGAGCGGGTCCCAGGATGCCAGCGGCCATCGCGGTAGGCGTACCAGACGGCGTCAAGCCCGCTGAGGTCGTTGG
Organism: Chloroflexota bacterium; assembly: GCA_017881915.1. Classification (GTDB taxonomy): domain Bacteria; phylum Chloroflexota; class Limnocylindria; order Limnocylindrales; family CSP1-4; genus Palsa-1033. Next base: position 1,726 of record JADGQK010000031.1, read on the forward strand.
GGTGGACCCTGGCTCGGGGATAGCGACGACGGAGCCGGAGCTCAAGCGCTCTGATATCGAGGTCGGGACTGACCGATGCCTGGACGAAGTGAACGAATGCGCCGTCGTTCGAAGGCACGGCCACAACTCTCAGCGGGGCGGTCGTTCGGGCAAGATCCTGCATTCGTTGACCGTAGACCGTGCGGTCTCGCGATCACCCTCAAAGAGATGGCCGCGACGTCCCATCGGCATTGCAGACCGGGCACCCGCGCGCGGAGCTGACTCGCCGGGCGTCCCTCCTGCCAGCCGATCTGTCACGGGGACGCAAGGGCCGCTGCGGTCCTCGTCAATTAGATCGGCCGACCATTCCGACCGGCCCAACAAGGGGCTGTGCAATACTCGGGGCTCGATCCGCTAGGGCCGGGTGAGTACGCTGAGCGCTTCCATCGCGCGCCGATCTCTTCAACTGGGGCGGGCTCAAGCGGTGCCCTATGGACTCGCAATCCTGATCCCGCTCATCGCCACCGGACTGACCTTCGGGATCGACCGAGCCGTTGACGGCGATACCGGCTTCGGGATCTACTTCATCGCCGTCGCGATCGTCGGCTGGCGAGGTGGCCTCAGGCCCGCCGTGGTCGCCACGACGATCTGCAGCATCGCCGAGGCGACGTGGTTGCTCTCCCCCGCGGGATCGGGCGGCCTTCAGCTGATCCGGCTTGTCCTGTTCGTCTCGGCATGCCTCGTCGCCAGCGAGCTTACGGATCGGCTCCGGCTGGCCCAGCGGCGAGCCGGCGAGCGCGGCGAGCTCGCGCGTGAACGCGAGGAGCGCCTCGAGCTCACCCTCGAGGCGTCCCGGACGGGGGTCTGGGACTGGGATGTCCGGGCAGATTCACTGACCTGGAGCGCCCGTTTTGCCGACCTGCATGGCCTCAGCGCGGGCGACTCGACGTCGGTCCGGATGATCGACGTCCTGGCCACGATCGTCGACGAAGACCGCGCCGCGGTTGCGGGGGCGGTCCAGCGGAGTGTGGAAAGCGGCAATCCCTACGATGTCGAATACCGCGTGAAGGCCGGCGATGGTTCGTTGCGCTGGCTGAACACGACGGGGCGGACGACGGCCTGGGTCAATGGCCGGCCGACCCGAATGGTCGGCATCGTGCGCGATGTCACGACCTGGCGTGACGCCGAGGCCGACCGCGACCGCCTGCTCGCCGCCGAGCGCCAGGTCCAGCGGATCCGCGACGCCTTCATCGAGGTCCTGTCGCACGAGCTCCGGACCCCCATGACCACGATCATCGGCGGCGCGGAGCTGCTCGAGCGCGGTCGCCTGTCCGCCGACCGCGTCCTGGAAGTCGCCCATGACGTCCGTGAGGAAGCCGAGCGGATGATCCGGCTGATCGAGGACCTGCTCGTCCTCAGCCGGGCAGAACGGGGCAGCCTTGAGATCAGCGACGAGCCGGTCCTCGTTCAGCGAGTCGTCGACCGGGTGACCCAGGACATCCGGCGGCGCCAGCCTTCACTCGTGATCGAACTCGCCCTGGCAGCCGATCTGCCGCCCGTCCGGGCCGAGCTGACCTACGTTGAACAGGTCCTGCGCAATCTTGTCGGCAATGCGGCGAAGTACGGACCGGCAAGCGGTCCGATTCGGATCACCGGCGCGGTGGTCGACGGCGGCGTTGAGATCCGCGTGCTTGACGCTGGGCCGGGCATCCAGGATGAGGACTTCGAGCGCGTCTTCGAGCTGTTCTACCGATCCCGGGAGACGGCGTCGCGAGTCAGCGGCGCGGGAATCGGCCTGTTCGTATGCCGCCAGCTGGTTGAACTGATGGGCGGCCGGATCTGGTGCCGACCACGACCGACGGGCGGTTCCGAATTCGGCTTCAACCTGCCCCTCGAGGTTGGCGACGGCCTGGGCTAGGCCGACGCCAGTCGATTGAGGCCGATTCCCCGATCGGCCGCCAGGGTGGCCCGGACGCACTCGGTCGCAGACAGCCAGGCCAACGTCGATTCGGCCCCCTGGTTCGCGTTGACCCCGATCGCGCTCAAGCCGTCGCCGCAACCGCCGATGGCCGGATTGGACACGGCGATCCCGACCGCGTTTGCGCCGCTGAACCAGGCATAGGCGCGCAGCATCTCGGTCAGGAATGTCGGTCTCGTCGTGACCCGCCAGGCTGCGGCGCAGGCTTCCACAAGGGCTGCGGCATCGATCGGCTGCTGATCGAACCTGGCCGGCGATTCGCCCCGGGGCCACCAGCCTCGGTTGCCGACCAGCTCTACATAGCCAGCCTCCGCCGTCTGGGCATCGAGCAACCAATCGAGCGTCAGCAGGCCTCGCTCGATCATTCTCGGGTAGCGCAACCAGTCACCTGCTTCGACCAGGGCCTGGGCGAGGATCGCATTCTCATACGTCACAACGGTCTCGGGCCAGGGCCACATCTCATCCGTCGACTCGAATGTGCTGAATAACCGGCCGGCCAGCTCTTCGAGCACGATCCGGGCGCTCGCCGACGGCCGTTTGCTGGCGAGTGCAGCGAGACAACCAAGGATCACATGGGCCCACGGTCGCAATCCATCGAGCTCGAGCGAGACCGGCAGCACGTGTTCGAGGAGTCTGCCGGCGGCCATGCTCGTGCGGTCGTCAGCCGAGTCCCCGGCGAGGACCCCGAGGGACTGGACCGCCCGGGCATGGGCATCGGCTGAACCGACCCGTTCCAGCCAGTTGCCGTCGGCATCGCGGAAGTTGCGAAACCGGCCGGTCTTCAGAACCACCGCTTCGGTCAGGAACTCGAGACCGCGCCCGAGCGAGTCAGCCACGGCGGGCCGGCCGAGCACCTGGCCGTGGAGCACGTCGACGATCGCCGCCCGGGCGACGTCGTCGGTGCAGTAGCCCTGACCGGGATCAGGCGCCCGGCCACGGGCGTGCTGGTAGATCCCGAGCGGTCCGGTCAACTCGTCGAGGTGGATCCGGACCACGGCGGGTGGCGGAATGACCGCCGGCGGCGGCGGGCGGTGACCGAACTGGACCCGGTCGGCCATCGGCCAACCGAGCGGCGCCGACTCAACCAAGCGTCGTCGCCTCAACTTCGCGCGGAGCAGTTCCCAGGCCCATGGTCCGGAGTCGGCCGACGGGAGGTGTCGCTGCTTCTGCGACCACCTCTGCGAACAACCTTCGATATGCCGCACCAACGACCGGCCAGGTCATCTTTCGCCCGTGCTCATAGGCAAGCAAGCGAGCCCGGTCACGTGCTCCCTGATCGGTCAGGAATCGGCTGATCTCACGGCCCATCGCCGTGCTGTCCCCGAATGGCACGAGTTGGCCACGACCATTGGCGAGCAGCTCCCGGGCGTAGGCGTACGGTGTCGAAACAAGAGCCTTGCCGGTGCCCAGCGCGTACGCCAGGGTGCCCGAGACAACCTGTTCGGCGCCGGGGTATGGAGTCACGAAGACGTCGGCCGCCTGCAACCAGCGGCCGAGGGTCGCCAGGTCGACATAAGCGTCCACGAACTGGATGTGGCGGCCCAATCCGAGGTCGGCCACGAGTGCCTTGAGAGACTCGCGGTAGGCCTCGCCTTCCCGGCTCCGAAGGTCGGGGTGGGTCGCGCCAAGAATCACGTAGCAGGCGTTGGGCACCTCGCGGACGACGCCCGACATTGCCCGGATCGCGAGCTCAAGGCCCTTGCCCGGACCCAGCAGGCCGAAGCTGAGGACCGTCGGCCGGCCGGCCAGGCCAACGAGCGGCTTGATCGTCTCCGGGTCGACGAAGGGCAGGTCAGGCACGCCGTGGGGGATCACCCGCACGATTGCCGGGTCGATGTCATAGATCGGGGGCAGGCGCCTGGCCGCGGCCTCGGAAAGGACCACGACGCGGCTCGAGGACCGGCCGATCTCCCGCAGGATCCGGCGTTGATGGTCGGACGGATGGGCCCGCACCGTGTGAAACGTGGTGACGACCGGGACCTCGAGCTCATCGAGCAGATGGAGGACGTGCACTCCGTCGGGCCCGCCGTAGATGCCGAACTCATGCTGGACGGACACGACGTCGTAGTCCGTCCGATTCAGCCGATCGGCAACGCCGAGGTAATCTGCCGGCCAGTCCGGCCTGAGGCGCAGCCGGACTTCGGCCGGGAAGTCGCGCTCCTCCTCGTCGATCGCAACGATGTCAACGGTTGCCGACGATCGAGCAGGGCCGCCGACCCGGGCCCAGACAGGACGACGATCGGCCAGTACCGCTGGTGCCGGCGTTGGCCCGGTCACAGCCTCGGCAAGGTCACTCGTGAACGTGGCGATCCCGCACTGGCGAGGCGGGTACGTCCCGACGAACGCGGCTCGAATTGCATTCGGCCTGAACCTGTCCATGACGGCGACTGGATCGCGCAGAACGGCCAATGTGATACTCCAGGTGGATGGCGGCCCCCGGGCCAACCAGCTTGTGTTCCTGCCCATCATGGCCACCGCGCGGTTGCGCCAAGCCTCAGCGAGTCGCGGTGGGGCTTGCGTTCTCATGCCATTGCGGCCGAAGGGCGGTCGCGGCCGCAGGCTGCCATGAGACTGAAAGCCCTGAACGCAGTCGAGGCAGCCGGCCGCAAGCCGCTCCTTGGTACGGTCTTGGTCAGCCACCTGACATTCAGGCTGGCCCCCGGGCCAGAAGGCGCAGACATCAGCCACAGGAGGCCAACCGGATGGACGTGAAGAACACCCTCCGCGACGTCAAGACCGGCACCAAGGAGGCGGCCCGAGAGGTCGATGGCCACCAGCTCAAGGACGACGTCGGCAATGCCGGCGACCGGATCCGCGATGGGCTGGGCAAGTTTGGCGACAAGGTTCGCGATGAGGCCGATCAGGCTCACCGGAACGTCCACAAGACCGACGAAGAGACGACCAGCGAACACCGCTAGACCTCGCCAAACTCAGTGGCGGCCGGCCTTCGGGTCGGTCGTTGCTGCGCGGCCCGCAAGACGTACTATCGCCTGAAGGCCGTCGCGGTCTCGCGCGTTTCAACGCAGCGCCAGGTTCAGCCGCCCGCGCGCAGATCGTGACCGAGGAGGACCACGTGGCCAACCAGCCGCTCGTGCTCGTAGCGGATGACGAGCCGCGCATCACCAAGCTCGTCGCCCTCACCCTCCATGACGAAGGCTTTCGCGTGATCACCGCGTCGGGCGGCGAAGAGGCGCTCAAGAAGGCCGAAGAGATGCGCCCCGACATCGTCCTTCTCGATATCGTCATGCCCGACCTCGATGGCATCGAGGTGATGAAACAGCTTCGGGAGTGGCGGCCGGTGCCGGTCATCCTGCTGACGGCCAAGGGCGCGACCGCGGACAAGGCCAAGGGCCTGGACCTCGGCGCCGATGACTACATCGCCAAGCCGTTCCACCCGGACGAGCTGGCTGCCCGGGTTCGGGCGGTGTTGCGGCGCGCGTCCGGGGTTGCGCCGGGCTCCGGGATCGTCCACCTCGGTCCAGTGGACGTGGACCTGGAGCGCCGGCTCGTGACCCGCGACGGCAAGCTTGTGTCGCTCAGCCGCACGGAGTGGTTGCTACTCCAGCACCTCGTCGTCAACGCCGGCAAGGTCGTCCTGCACACGGAGCTGCTGACCAAGGTCTGGGGCCCGGAGTACCGCGACGACCTGCAGTATCTGCGCGTCTGGATCAGCCGGGTCCGACGCAAGCTCGGCGCAGCGCCGGGGGAGCCGGGACCGATCACGACGTTCCAGGGGATCGGTTACGTCCTGAACGCCGACGATCCGGCCGAGGATCTTCCCCCGGAGGTCCTTCCGTCTGAAGCGGATCCAACCTCGAAGGCCTCTGCCGGGGCAGCAACCTCGGCCGATTGATGTCCGCCGTAATGATCGAATTCGAGGTCCTCCCGGTTGTACCCGAGGACGACGCCCGCGCAGCAATTGAGCGCCTGGCCACCCTTGGTCCGGTGATCCTGCTCGTGGGCGAGAAGGGGATCGCGGGAGCCGACGCGTATGCCGCGGCCGGGAACGTGGACTTGAAGGTCATGAGCTGGTCCGGCGCCGGCGGCGGTCGCAACCTCGATCGGGCGGCTGTCGCCCAGCTGCAGGAGATCCGGGCCGCGCACGACGCCGGTTGGCTGATCGCGGCCGAGACGACCCTGGCCACGGCGCGCGCCTGCCCCGGTTTGCGGGTCATCTGCATCGGACCAGCCGCGGACCACCAGGATCCGACCCGTCCCGACCACCGAGCCCACAGCCTGCTCGACGCCGCCCGTTTCATCGAGACGTCAGAAACGTTCGCCTGAACGCAGGGGCCCAGGCAGTCCTAGCGCCGCCGCCTGAATACGCCCAGGGTAATCCAGTCCAGAGTCGAGCCGATGGCCCAGGTCACGATTCGTGCCAGCCAGTACAGGACGGCCAGCGGCCAGGCGATGATCAGCAGAATCACGGTGATGATGCAGCCGTGCCCGCCGCCCTGCTTGATGACGACGACCCTGGGGCGTTCCCGGGTCACGGTCTCGAGGGCTGTGTCGCCTCGCCGTCGACAATCGCCGGCTCGACGCCGGCGCTTGGGACCTCGATGTCCGGCAACTGGTCCAGCTGGGCACCCTCGGGGCCCGAAGTGGCCGGGTCACGCAGGCTCGCGCTGCCGACTGGTCCCGTGACTACGTCGCTGGCGTCTGGTGCTGTCGTTGTGTCCTTGGACGGCTCGCTGGTCATGGGGCGGCTCCTTTATCCGGGGTGGGTTGTCGGCTCACCCGGAATGCTGCGCGGTCGCGTGTCCCCGACGTGCTCTGCCTTGAGGGCGTGGCGTTGCAACGGCGTAACGCAACCCGGGCTCGGTTGTAATGCGTTCGTCGCGTGGGCGGGCAGGATGGTGGGCGCGAGGGCGTGATCCCGACCAGGATGGTGACATCCGAAGCGGAAGGAGGATGTTCGATGGCCGACAAGCCAGCGGCTCCCCGACCCGGGACCGTGCAGCCACGACGGGCCGAAGACGCAGAATCCCGGAAACGGCAGCCGCCGCACGATTCTGATCCTGGCGAGCTCCCCGAGTCAGCAAGACCTGCACCGGGTCAGGAGCCGGCACGCGTCGGCCCGGCCGATCCGCCGGACCGTCCCTGACGATGGCCGACACGCACATGAGAGCCACGCTGATCGTGGTCACCGGCGATGACGATCGTTACGCAACCACTGGGCACAACGCGATGGACCTGGCTTCGCTGCGGAGACGCCGGCCCGGGTCGTCATCGTCCCTGACCAGGGTCGCGCGTAGCTAGATCAAGCCGATCCCAGCGTCTCAGACGCTCGAGCGGCGCCGTTCAGGTCGCGTCGCTTGGAAAGCCATCTCTCTCGTCGGCGTGGAACCGATCACGCGCCTCGGTTTCGGCTCCTTCCGCCTTTGAGATGGCCTGGTCGGCCCGCGTCTGGTCCCCTTCCGCAACCGCTGCCATCAGCTGTGCGGCCTCGGCGGCCTGACCGGCCGCCCGTTTGGCACGCTCGGCAGCCAGTTTCGCCCGTGTCGCGGCTTCCATGGCCGCGGTGGCCGCCTCTTCGGTCTCGAGCGCGGCTTCCTCGGCGGCCGCGGCGGCCGCGACCGCGAGAGCGGCGACGGATGCTGCTGCCCGCGCCGCGGCCGTGTCTCGCTCTGCCGCTCGCCAATCGCCGAGACGCTCAGCCGCGGAGTGGTGCGGGTCGTTCTCTTCTTCCCCGTCGTTGGGCACGTTCGATACCTCCGCTGCCGATTATGCGTCGGCTCGCCACGGCCCGCGTCGATGTTCGCGGACGTGCGCCGGAAGGGCACGTTACGTCATTGCAAGACGGGAGCATGGAAGGCGAGCATGCCTGGGACACCCGAGCGGGGAGGATATCGAGCATCCGGTCTGTGGCCACCGATCGGAGCGGTCCCTCGCGCCGGCCGGAGGTCAGATGGAACGGAGATTGTCCGTCGTCGTGCTCACCCTGGAGACAGTTCCACGGACACGGGCGGCCCGACCTGCCCAGGGTTGGGCGTGAGCGGCCGTCGCCAGGAACGCCAGCCAACGCGCGACCGTACGGGCCCCTCGTTCTGGTTGGCCTTCTATCGAGATCAGGCTCGCTTGATCTGGGAGTGGCGGGCCACGCGGCTGTCGCTGGTCCGGCGGGCGCTCCTGTCGTTCGTCGCCGCTGCAGCAGCCCTCTTGATCGTCGCGACGATCTCGCCGAACCTCACGCTGGGCGGGCCGGGCGCCCTCCTGCTCGCAGCGCTGCTGCTCACGGCGCTCAACGCGCTCGGTCGTCCGGCCCTTCTGCTCGTGCTCTCGCCGCTGCCGGCGATCGTCGTCCCGGTTGCCGGACTGCTCCTGGAAGTCGTCATCGTGCTGGCGATCGTGCGGGTCGTGCCGGGCGTCCGGATCGACAGCCTGGCCGCCGCCATCTGGGATGCCGTGTTCCTGACGGTTCTCAATGCGATCTTCGCCGAGATCCTACGGGCCTCCGACGACGACTCCTACCACGGTGCGCAAGTCCGCCAGCTGGCCGCCCGGGAGTTCGGCAAACCAGGCTCGTCGGTGCCGGGGCTGCTCATGGTTCAGCTCGATGGCCTGAGCCTGCCCGTCCTTCAGAGCCAGATGCGTGCCGGCCGGATGCCGACGCTCGACCGGCTGGTGCGGAGCGGCGAATCGCGGATCGATCCCTGGTTCGCACTCTTGCCGCCGGTCACGCCGGTGAGCCAGGCGGGGATCCTCCATGGGAACAACGACGACATACCCGGCTTCCGCTGGTTCGAGAAGCGATCAAAGACGCTGCTCGTGGCGAACACGCCGGAGGGCGCGTCCGAGATCCTGAGCCGCCGTTCGGATGGGCGCGGCCTGCTGGCGGATGACGGCGCGAGCATCGGCAACCTCCTCACGGGCGATGCCGCGCGAAGCTACCTCACGATGGCCACGATCGCCGGAGACCTGCCAACCGCGAACGATCCTCCTCGCCTGCGAGGCATGTTCGTCAGCCGGGTGAACTACCTGCGGCTCGTCGTCCTGACGATCGGCGACATCCTCAAGGAGTTCTACCAGCGGGAGCGTCAGCGGGCTCGAAGGATCGAGCCGCGTCTCCGACGAGATTTCCACTACGCACTGGAACGGGCCCTGACGAACGTCTCACTGCGCCATCTCACGACGGCCCTCGTCATCGAGGAGATGTTCGGGAGCGCCCCGTCCATCTACGTCGACTACACCGGCTACGACTGCCTGGCCCACCACGCGGGGCCCGAGCGCAGCGAAGCTGCTGACGCCCTGGACGGACTCGACCGGACGATAGGGAGCCTGCTGAGGGCCACCCGCGACACGCCGAGGCCCTACCGGCTCGTCGTGCTGTCGGACCACGGCCAATGCCTCGGCTCGCCCTTTTCCGAGCGGTACGGAGAGCTCCTCGAGGACGTGGCCCGCCGATTGATGGGCGACTCGACGAGCCGGTTGTCCGCGGCCCAGAGCTGGGAATACCACGGCGCCGGGCGGACGATCCTGGGCGAGATCGGCCGAGGGCGCGGGCTCAGGCCTGCCATAGCGCGGCGCGCCGCGCGACGACGCCAGGCCGCCGCGGCGAGCTTCGACGAACAGGAGCTCGTCGTGTGCGCTTCGGGGAACCTTGCCCACCTGTACCTGACCTTCTCCGACGACCGTGTCGACCGCGAGCAGGTCGACCGGCGCTACCCGAACCTGATCAAGGGGTTGCTCGACCATCCCGGCGTCGGGCTGGTGCTGGCCCACTCCGCCAGGCACGGGCCGGTCGCCCTGGGACGGACGGGTGAGCACTTCCTTGCGTCCGGCCGGGTGGTCGGTCTCGACCCGCTTATCCCCTTCGGGCTCCTGGCTGCGCAGAGCCTGTCGCGCCTCGCTGGCTTCACGAACACCGGCGATCTGAGCGTGATCGGTCCGTTCGACGCGGCGACGGGCGAGGTCGTTTCGTACGAAGACCTCGTCGGCTCGCATGGCGGGTTGGGCGGCTGGCAGGGCCAACCCTTCCTGCTCCACCCAGTCGACCTGCCGGTCGCTGATTCGCCGCTCGTCGGGGCGCCTGCGGTCCACGCGGAACTCCGTCGCTGGCTGGAGTCCCTGCGCACCGGCAAGGCCCTCGCCCCGGGTAAGCCGTCGACCGATGGCATCCCGGCGCAGGCCGTGGCTGAAGGATCAGGCCCGACATTCCCTGAGCCTGTCGGCGCAGGGGCTGGGAGCAGACCATGACAACGGTCCTGTCCCTGTTCGGGATCGTCGGGCGATTTGCCGGGGATCTGATGACGAGTGCCCTGGGATGGGCAAGCAGCCTGCTCTTCGGTCGTGTTCCCCGCTCCCACCAGATCTTCCTCGTCCTGATGATGGCTGGTTCGTTCCTGTGGATCGTTCTCGTGTTGAGTCTGCTCGTGCCCAGCGTCGCCTCGGTCCTGCTTGCGGCAACACCCCATCCGCCTTTCGTGGACATGGCCTGGCTCGCGGTTGCGCTCTTGTTCGGGGTGGTCTTCCTACCGGCTGGTGTTGGCCTCGCGGGCTACCTCGTGCCGGCCTCGGGTGAGCGTCCCGGCGGGGCGGCAGTCGTTCGCGACATTCTCCGTGGCTACCTCCTCGCCCCGTTGATCAGCGCCCTGCTGGCCTTCCTCGCTGGCGTAGGCATCACCAGGAAGGTGCGCAGCAAGCGGCACGGCTGGTCGGATACGCATGTCCCGATCGTGGTCAAGCCGGGGGGCTACGATCAGATGGTCGCCGACCTGCGCGATGCCCTTGGCGGGGCGGACCTTCAGGTGAGTGTGAGGGACGCGCCGTGGGTCCTCACGTTGCCGGCCTGGCTCCTCACCAGGGTGGCCGGCGGGAACGTCCGCAAGCTCCGGCCCGACCGCCTGGTCGAGCTCAAGGGCCGGAGCCTGAGGATCGGCGTCTATCCGTCGGACATCGCCATCTCGGGTCCTGTGCGGCAGAGGACGCGGGCGCGGGCGGCCATCCTGAGCCGGCTGGCGACCAGCTCAGCCCATCTGACGACGAGCGCCGAGGCACAGCAGGTCGAGGACCAACTCGAGCGTCTGGCCAAGCGAGATAAACAGGCCAGGTCCGTGGTGCGAGGCGCTACCCGGAACGCGTTCAAGGCGATCGACGCGACCTTGCTGGACCTCGCGGTCCCGACCGACGAATGGGACATCCTGTACCGCCTGCGCCTTCAGATCGAGCGGGATCTCCTTGCCGGGACGGAGCCCGGGACCTCGTTTTCGAGTCACGGGGCCGCGGCGACTGCTTCGGCAACCCCGGGCTCAACGGCGCTTGTGGGGTGAATGCAATGCCTCGTTCGATACCGACACCGTGCCGCGACGTGACGGCCAGCGATGGTGACCCACGACATGACCCATGACCAACCGGCCCACGTCCCATTGACCGGCATTCCCGAGCTCGCCGCCGACGATCGCGCGGCGGACCATTCGCGGGCGCGGTATTCGGACGCCGGGTTGCTCATCATCGCGCTCCTCAGCTTCGTTGGCTTCGTCATCCTGACCCTTGCCGTGGCGAGGAGCGTCGTCTTCCCGTTCGATCAGCCGTTGCTGGCCCTGGCCCGCGCCTGGGATGGCTTGCCTGCGGTCTGGCAGGCAGTATCGCAATCGGCGAACATCCCGCTGATTGTCATCGGGTTGGGGTTCGTGCTCTGGCTCTTCCTGACGAAGCGCCGTCGCGAGGCGGTCCTGGTGATCCTGATGCTCGTCGCGGTGACGGCGGGAAGCGAAGGAATCAAGCAGCTCGTGGCCCGACCCCGGCCATCCGGCACAGGCGACGGGATCCCGGGCGTCGTGTACAGCTATCCATCGGGGCACGTGCTGGAGGTCCTGACGATCCTGGGCAGCATCACACTGAGAAGTTGGCGCAGCTCCCGACCGCGGATGTTCCGGCTGGTCCTGGTCATTCTAGTAACGCTCGAAGTCGTGCTCGTCGGGATCGCCCGTCTCGCCCTCAACGAGCACTTTCCAACTGATGTCCTCGCGGGCTTTCTGGGTGGGATCGGCACGCTGGCCCTCTACGGCTGGTTGACGCGGCCGGGAGGCTGGGCCCATCAGACTGGGGCGGACTCGCCCGAAGCCCGAGCCGCGCACGACGTCGGATGAGACATCCCAACGGCCATGCTGGGACCGAGGCTCGGTTGGGCAGCCAGGCCGGTCCGCTGACTGAGGCCGGACCACTCGGCCTGGTCGATAAGGCCAGCCCAGCGACGCCCGGACCCGTGCCTCATCCTCCGGTCGGTATCGCGACGGCAACGGTCGTCGTTGGCTTCGTCGCGTTGATCGCCAGCCTCGTCGTCCTCGGCTCGATCGCCGAGGGAGTGCGAACCCAGGAGGTCTTCGCGCTCGACACGTGGGCGACGCCCTTTCTTCACGGCATTGCGTCGCCCGGGCTGGATGCGCTGATGAACACCTTGACCGACATCGGGTCGATCCTGGTCATCCCGCCGCTCTTCGTCGCCGGGGTCGCCTTGCTGCTCCTAAAGCGCCGCTTTGGTGCGGCGCTCTTCCTGGGCATCGCGAGCGGCGGCAGCCTTGTCCTCCAGGGGACGATGAAGCTCTTCTTCGCTCGCCCTCGCCCGCAACTCCCGTGGGCCCGGGTCCTGCCCGATTACAGCTTCCCAAGCGGCCACACGATGAACGCGGTCATCTTCTATGGGGCGCTGGCCCTGATCCTGTGGTCGGTGTTCGGCCGTCGAATCGGCCTGGTCGCGCTGGTCATCGCCGCGATCCTTGCATTCGGGGTAGGTGTCAGCCGCGTATATCTCGGCTATCACTACCTCACGGATGTCGTCGGCGGCATCCTGGCCGGGATCGCCTGGCTGCTCGTGGTGGGGGCCGCGTTCCGCGCTCGACCGACGTGGCGGCGCTGGCGCTCTTCAGGCACGCCCGGAACCCACACCCCGGACGGCCCGGGCGCGGCGGCGGTCCGATGACAACAACGCTGCAACGGGTATTCGTGGTCGGCCGGCAGCGCAAGGGCCGGAACATCGAGCGCATCGTCAGTGAGGTTCGGAACGCGCTCCACGCTGCCGGCTGGAAGGTCGACAGCGAGGTTGTCATCCGGAAACGGCATCTCGAACGGGCGACCGCGAAGGCCGTCAAGGCCGGCTGCGACGTCGTGGTGGCGGTTGGTGGGGACGGGGCCGTCGTGCGGGTCGCATCGGCGCTGGCAGAAACCGGGGTGGCACTGGGCATCATCCCGACCGGAACCGGCAACCTCCTCGCCAGCAACCTCAAGATCCCTCGCGGCACCGCCAAGGCCATACAAACGGTGCTGACCGGACGGACTCGCCGGATTGATCTCGGGCGCGTGACGATCGACGGAAAGGACCACGACTTCGCCGTCGCCTGCGGGATCGGTTTCGACGCCGAGGTGATCCAGGCCACGGGTCCCAGTCAGAAGCTTCGCTGGGGCAAGCTCGCCTACCTCGCGAACGCCGTTGGGCAAACGGGGGGCATCCGCAACGTCCCGCACGAGATCACGCTCGACGGGGTCGTCAGTCGCACCGAGGCCGCCCAGGTGTTCATCGCGAACTTCGGGAAGATGTTGCCGCTGATCGAACCGCGGCGGTCAATCCGACCCGACGACGGCCTTCTCGACGTGATCGTCGTCCGAGCATCCGGGCCGTTGCCGGGGCTTCTCGCCAGTTGGGAAGCCATGCGCCAGACGGATCTCGGCGAGAGCTCGGGCGGCCGCGTCTTCCGGGCCCAGGCCCGCGAGGTCCGGATCGAGACGCAACCCAGCAGGCTGGTAGAAATCGACGGAAGTCCCGTTGGAAAGACGCCGATCACGGTCTCGATCAGGCCGCGCTCCCTGCGGGTCGTCGTGCCGAAGCGCTGACCGATCACGAAGGTCGCACCGCGCGGCTGATGGCGCGCCCGACAGGCGTTTTGCACGCGCGAACGGCTGATCGAATGCCGATCGAGGGCCGCGCCGACCAACCAGGCGAACAAGCCGTTCGGCTCTGGCGGGATGCGGGAGCTTGAGCGCACACTTCGAGATTAAGGAGGTCGCCATGACAATCGCCGACCAGAAGGTCACAACGCCGTTCAACGAGGACATCCTCGCCCGAGCGATGCGCAACTCGTACTTCCGCGAGGTCGTCTCGACGGGGCCTCACGCCCAGGTCGTCGTGATGAGCATCCCGCCGAGGGGCGAGATCGGCGAGGAGGTCCATCAGGACGTAGACCAGGTCCTGGTGTTCGTCGATGGCGAGGGGGTGGCTGTGCTCGAGGGCCAGCGCAGTCCGGTGTCGCCCGGTCACCTCGTGCACGTCCCGGCCGGCACGCGCCACAACTTCGTGAACGAGGGCTCGGTCGACCTCAAGCTCTACACGGTCTACACCGCGCCAAAGCACGCGCCCGGGACGATCCACCGGACGAAGGCTGAGGCCGACGCCGACGAAGGGCACACCTGAGCTGCCCGCGCCCACGTCAACTGCCGTGCGGCTGCAAGGCTTAAGGCTCGAATGGGTGGCCATCGGAGACAGCGCCGATGGCATCGTGGCCTTGAAGCGCAGGACGCGCTGACGCACGATTAGGAGACGACGATGACCGAGGAACGCAAGACTGTCACGACCGAGACCAACGCTGCCCCGAGCAGCATCACGCAGACGCTCGAGAAGGGCGTGGCCCATGGCGACGAGGAGGCCGGGGGCGCGGTGGCCGGCGTCGTCGGTGGCGCAGCGGTCGGAGCCGTCGTCGGCGGCCCGGTCGGGGCCGTCATCGGTGGGGCAATCGGCGCGGCCTCGGGCGCGACGGCCGGTGCCCTTGATGACAAGCGCAAGGACGAGGAGGTCGTCGTCACGCGCGAAGAGAAGCGCTGGTAGCTCACCCGTAGCCAACCGACTCAACGCCACTACCCGCTGCGCGCCATGCGTGGCGGGTAGTTCGCTTCAGGACCGGTGCACAGGGCGTCGCGGCCGGGCGCCGTGGCTTGGCACCAGACACGAGCGAGCCGAGACCCGACAGCTGGAGGAACCGATGACGGACGAACAGACCACGACCGATGGCAACCGGGCACAGGTGCTGGCTCCGGAGGCCGCCGGTGCGACCGCGGAAGTCCTGGACATCGCCAAACGACTGAGAGCGGTGGTAAACGAACTCGAAACGGGCGTGCTCACCGAGCCGGGTGACCTATTGACGCCAAGTGAGAAGTTGCGGGCGATCGCCGACCTCATCGATCGGCGTGCCGCACCCGCAGCTCCACCACCCGGCATCTAGCGAACCTTGGGTGAACACACACGATTCCGGATCGCCCGGCCGAGTTGCTCGATTTCAGCACTCGGTCTGCTCACATAGCCGGATCCCGGTCGAGCTCACTGCCGCTCTTGCTGGACCGCCTCCAAGGCCTGCGCGTACCGATCGCGGAGCGTCTCGAACTGCTCCATCAGTCGTTGAGCCTCCGCCGACGCGGGCTCGGCGGCCCCCAGCAGGCGTTCGACCCCTCGCCATTCGTCCAGGATCCCAGCCAGGTCCGGCGGCAGCGTCGACTCGTTTGATCGTCGGCAGCCCCGCGCCAGCGATACTGCCCGAGGTGACCTCGGCCCGGGCCTCCTCGGCGCGAGCCAAGAGCAATACGGCCTCCGCGGCAATCCTTACCTCACGTGCAAGCGGCGCGAAGTTCGGATCGCCAGGGCGCACGCCGCGCTTCATCTGCTCGCGGCCTCGACCTCGCGGATCTCGATCAGGAGGCCGTCCGATGCACCCCGAAGGACTTCTCGAGAAGCGGTCGGGTCATCGCTCAATGTCGTACTCCCTCGTGTTGGTTGCGAGCCCCTGGTTGTAATGCATTCGTCGCGTCGATGGCCCGGTTGAAGCGCTCCGGGACGTGATCCGGGATCACGCTCCCTGACAGGAACAGGGCGCTCGACCCTGGATTCGCCAGTGGAGGTCCAGCATGAACTCGAGAAACGGCGGCGTTGGAATCGTGGGCGTTATCGTGATCGTCGTCATCATTCTCATTCTGGTCGGTGCCATCAAGCTCTGACTCCAGAAGATGGAGCGAGGGTCGCCAAGGCCTTACGATGAGGGGCCCGGACATCCAGTCGTTGCCCGACCGCCGGCTGGCCAAGGAAAGAGCCCTCGCCACGCAACTCGTGGCCGCCCAGGGCACCACCACCCACACCGGCTCGGTCAGGGCGACGACCATCGCGACGATCCCGGCGGTGATCGCTGGAACCACCGAGAAGAAGGTCGCCCGGTTGCTGCTCCAGCCGGCCATTCCCAGGAGCAGGAACGTGGCCGGACCCTATGGGACGAGTGGTCCACCGCACGTCGCGCTAAGCGTGCCGTCGGCGTTTACCCACACGATAAATGGCCGCCCGAGCTGGCAATCGGGTAGCGGTCGCGCTGGTCAGGACGCTCTCCATACCTACAAGTGAACCGCGGCTGTCCTTCGGTTCATTCTCCGCTGCGACCGGTCGGGCGCCTTGAACCGCACTTGACGCGTCCATTCAGTGTGGTGGACTCGCCGGCACGACCTGGGGGTAACCCTCGCATCCGCCCTTCTCCGGCGGTGGCGCGGCCCGGCTGAAGTGGACCTGTCCCTTCGAGTCAACGACCACGGTGATGTCGGTGGGCGGCGTGGCCGGCACCGAGAACGTGGTAGAGATCGGGAACGGCACCGATGAGCCTTCGACCGAGATCGTCACGGACCCGGCGTTGATCCCGTAGCCGAGCGCATAGCACCAGCCTTTCTGCCAGGGCGGAAGGCCGAGGGCGATGTGATCGGTCCCGCCGAGCAGGCCACTGCTCGGCTGGTCGATCGAGACATTGATCGGCTCGGCCGACTCATCGCGGAGCCACGCCACGCCTGCATTCCCGGAACTAGCGCGACACGCGGAGACCAGGACCGACACCAGCAGCAGGGCGGCCAGCACCGTGCCCCTTCTCATCGGCGAAGTATGTCATTCGGTCGGCTCACGGAGCTGCGGCCGGCGCGAGGCATGAAGGCGACGAGGTGGTGCTTGCGCCACCAGGAGGAGCGGCCCATGATCGCCCTTGGAACGTTCAGGCGTAGCAGGCGGGGCGGGATCCGATGCCAGACCGATCAGTTCGGAAACTCGTCGCCTTACTCGGGGCCGCCGCAGTCCTCGGCATCGCTGGATGGGTCGACACGGTCGTGATCCTGGGGATCCAGCGGAGCTCAGCACAGACGTTTGACGTCAGCCAGATCGCCTGGGCGCTGCCGTTCGGCTATCTCACGATCGCCGCCGCCGTCCTGGTGATCGGGCTGCTGGCGCGCTGGGCGCAGAGCGGCCTCGTCGGACTTGTCTATGCGCTCGTCGGTGCGTTCTTCGCATTCCTCTTCCCGATCCTGTGGCTCTGGGCTGCCGGGGTGAACGGCGCCACCCCGTTCCTGCCCGAGCCGATCGCCACGTTCATCACCGAGGTCTACTCCAACCTGGAGCAGGGCCCGCTCAATGCCGTGGCCATCATCGGCGCCGGAATGCTGCTGGTCGGGCTTGCCACCATCGGCCTTGCGCTTCGACATCGAGCGCCCGCGGCGCCCGCCGAAGTCGAAGGACCACTCCAGTCGGAGGCCATCCCGAGCTGACCCCAGGGATCCGCCCTTCCAAGTCCCGACGACGAGCTGTGGCCCAGCCGGCAGCCGGTCAGGCGCTCGGTCGCGACGGTCGCCGAACGTCGACTGCAGTCGAGCACGCTGGCCTGACCAGTCCGCTTACGAGCCAACTGCCTCGTGTCCGGGCGCGCCGTAGTCGGGTTCGTTGCCCGGCCTCCACTTGATGCTGCAACCCAGGCTGGAACTCTGGGGCTCCGGCACCGGCGTGCCGGCAAGGACGGCATCCAGAGCGGCACGGAGGTCATGCCCGGTCACAGGGACGTCGTTGCCCGGGCGGGCGCCGTCCAGCTGACCCCGATAAGCCAGCCTGCGGTCTCCGTCGAAGAGGAAGAAGTCCGGCGTACATGCGGCGTGATAGGCCTTCGCGACTTCCTGCGTCTCGTCGTACAGGTAGGGGACCGTCAAGCCCATGGAGGCCGCCACCTCGGCCATTCGCGCAGGGCCGTCCTCGGGGTACTGCGTGACGTCGTTGCTGCTGATCGCCACAACGGCCGCACCCCGCCCCTGGTAGTCCCTCCCAAGGCGGACCACTTCCTCCGCGACGTGCTTCACATAGGGGCAGTGGTTACACAGGAACATGACGAGAAGCGCAGGGCGGCCCGCGAAGTCGTCTCGTGAGACGAGGCGTCCCGTGGAGTCGGGCAAATGGAAATCCGGGGCACCGGTGCGCAGCGGAAGCATTGTCGAAGCGGTTGCGGCCATGGCCAAGCCTCACGTTCAGACGCGGCACGGAGCGGTCGTGCTGGCCTGCACATGGATCCGCTTCCGGCTCGGGACGGCTGTTGCGAGGAGACTAGCGCACCTGCTGCAAGTCCCATCGGGCTGGGGGTTGCCCTCTCGAGAGCCTCGGCCGTCCGACCACCCGAGCGAGCCTACCCGACCGCCTCCGGTGGCGTCTCGTGGATCGTCTGGGCCGCCCGGATCCCCGACTCAAGGGCACCCTGGATCCACGCGTGGTAGAGCGAACAGTGTTCGCCGGCGAAGTGGATCCGTCCCTCGGATCGGAGGATGTCGGCCTGCAGGTCGGTCTGTTGTTCCGGCGCGAACATGGCAAACGCGCCGCGGGCCCAGCGATCGCTGTACCAGGCGTGTGACGCGCCGCCCTCGTACTCCTCGCGGATGCCGGGATGGATGCGCGCGACGTCGTCGAGGGCCTCCTCGAGACGAGTTTCCTCGTCCATGGCACCCCATTGGAGCGCGTCCTGCCCCCACGTGTAGCTCGCCAGGAGGACGCCCCGCGTGGTCGAAGGATCCGGTGTCGGGTAGTTCATCCGTCGGACGGGAAGGTCGGTGATCGTGCCCCCGCCGTAGATCCCGTCGTGCTTCTCCCAGATCCGGTGGCGCACCTGGAACAGGATCTTTGTGGAGGCGTGGTAGTTGAGCTCGCGAATCGCCCGCTGCTTCGCGTGCGAAAACGGTTGGAGGACCTCGATCGTACGCAGCACGGAGAACGGGACCGTGACGACGGCGTGGTCGCCGCGCACGCTGTAGCGGCCGGCCTCCGTCTTGAAGTGGACGGTCACGCCATCAGGATCCTGGTCGATGGCGAAGACGTTCGCCCCGAAGCGAACCTCGTGCTGGAGCTGTCCGAAGAAGGCGTTGGGCAGGCCGTCCATCCCGCCGACGATCTCCTGCATGTCGACGTAGGCGCGGCCGAGGTCCTCGCGCAGGATCTCGACGAGCGAGTTGTGCTGGTCGGCCTCGAGGAAGTTCATCACGGTGAAGTACTCGATCGCGCCGCGGGACCAGCCTTTGGCACGCAGGAATTCGTAGAGGGAATACTGGTCGTACTCGCGCACGATGTGCTCCCAGGCCGCGGCGCCTTCCGCCTCGACCATGGCCCGCAGGTGGCCGATCGTCGATTCCCAGAGGTCGTCGGCGGTCCGGCCGCGCTCGTGGTCGTCGACCGTGAAGGGGAGGCGGCTGGGGTCGCGGTCGGCCGCCTCCTTCGTCATCCGCAAGCCGCCGATGTCGACGAGTCCATTCGGATTGCCCATGACGAACGGGCGGAGCTGGAGGCGAAACAGCTCGCAGTAGCGAAGGGTCAGGTCGTGTGCTCGCGGAATGCGCATCCCGCCGGCCTCCGCATACAGCCCGGGCGCGAACGTGCGGAGGGTGTAGATCCTGCCGCCCACCCGGCGCCGGGCCTCGAGGACCGTCACCTCATGTCCCTGGCGCTTGAGCTCGAACGCGGCCACCAGCCCGGCCAGCCCGGCGCCGATGATGACGACCTTCTTGGGTGCGCCGGAGCGCTGGTCGAGCCCACCCCGCGGGGTCGCGAGTACCTCTGGATCGACCGGCGTGGTAACCGGCGGGACCTGGTCCGGGGCGATCAGCGGTATCTCGGGTTCCTGGCCCCGGTTTCCAGCGATGGGTCGATGGGTCATGCCCGCATTCTCCTCCGTCGAGTTCCGGCCGGCGATGCCCGCCGTGTCGACAACCCCGACTCCGAACTGAGGAAGGTCTGACTCATCGGTCATCGGACATCTTCCTGCCTGAACGTTTCGGGCGCGCCCTACCCTCATGCTCGATAGACCGCGGCCACCTCGACTGCGGCCAATCGTCGGAGACCCATGGACCGAGACCTCGTCGAGCGGGCACGTTCGGGCGACCAGGCGGCATTCACGGATCTGGTGCACCAGGTCAGCGACACGCTGTTCGGGATCGCTCGACGGATCCTGCGCGATCCGGGGCTCGCCGAGGACGTTCTGCAGGATGCCCTCGTGACCATCTGGCGGAAGCTGCCCCACTTGCGGGAGCCCGACCGCTTCGAGGCCTGGGCCTACCGGATTCTCGTCAACGCCTGCTACGCGGTTGCGCCGCGCAACCGGGTGTGGGCATCAACCGTGCGCATCCTCCCAACCGATCGGGCGAGCGGCACGGACGACTTTCAATCGATCTCCGACCGCGACGAGCTGGAGCGGGCGTTCCGCCGGCTTCCGCTCGATCAGCGGGCCGTCTTCGTCCTTCATCACCACGCGGGCCTGCCCCTCGTGGCCGTGGCCGAGACGCTCGGCATTCCGCAGGGCACCGCGCGCTCTCGACTTCACTACGCAACGCGCGCGCTTCGGGCCGTTTTCGAGGCGTCCCGGGCTCGAGACAATCTCCGCGAGGGACGGTTGGCATGAACGACGATCAAGCCTTCGAACGCGCAACTCGAGCATTCCTGGAGGAGGGGTCCGACCGGACCTCGACCGCCACCATCGATGCCGTCCTCCTCGCGGTCCGAACCACGCCACAAGAGCGGGATCTTCGGATCCCGTGGAGGACCGCCCAAATGTCCAATCCCATGCGCTTTGTCGCCGCGATCGCAGCCATCGTCGTCGTCGGCGTCGCCCTGCTGATCGGGATCAACCTCGGAACCGGCTCGTCCAGCGTCGGCGGGCCAGCCGGCTCGAGCCCGTCACCCGCGCCGACGCCGTCCGCCCCGCCGCCCAGTCCGAGCCCCCAACCTTCGCCCACCGCGGGTACCGCCACCTGGACGACCTACACCTCGATTCGCTATGGCTTCAGCATCGGTCACCCGTCCGATTGGACGGAGCGTCCGGCCACCAGTACGTGGGCTCTTCCAGTCGGGAATGGCTCGGCCGGGGCGGGTGGACCTGGGGACCCGATGGGCACCTCAACGGATGGCTACATCGCCCCGGGCCAGGCGATTCTCGTTTCGGCCTGGTCGGTCGCCGTCAAGCCTGGCACGACTGCCGCGGCGTGGATCCAGAGCTACTGCCCGAAGGCAACGACGCCGTGCACCGGGATCCCGAGTCGAACGGTCGCGGTGAGCATGGATGGTCACGCCGGTTCGCTCGTGCGCTTCGGCGACGACGTCGAGGCCTTTGCCCTGGTCAAAAACCGGATGTACATCGTCGCCGAATGGCGGGCCGACAACGATCCGACGACATTGCCGTACGGCAGCGGCACCCAGCTTGTCGAAGACTTCCTCTCGACGATGCACCTTCTGCCCGGGGGGCCGGCCCCTTCAGCGAGCCCGCGACCGTCCTGACGAAGGCGTCGTTGCGGCGCTGGATCCCGACGGTCTTCGAGCCGGAGACGGCCGACGACACCTCCGTCGGGGGCTGACCGCCGCCAATCCTGCCCGCCAATCCGGGAACGCCTCCGGGCCTCGCTCCGCGAGCTCGGAGGCTTCCCGTGCCACCTCGGCGACCTCGGCCCGGATGCCGGTGACTCGGGGATCCGGGTCAGGCCTCCTGGTTGATCGACGTCCGTTCCTACCTGCGGGCCGAGCCCGGCGCCGATCGCCCGACTTCGCCGCTAGGTGTTCCGACGCTCGAGATGGCTAAGAGCCAGTCCCGACCTGTGGCTGCTGCGCTGTGCTGCGAGGGCTGGCCCCGGGGGAGCCGTTTGCCGATCCCGATCTGACATGCCAGATCAAATCTTTGGGGTCGATCGCCACGAACGCGGCCCAGGCGGCACCAACGAGTGCCCCAACCCCTTGGTTGATGCCTAGTTGGAAGGCGATCCCCCCGGCGACGACCCATCCGGCCAGGAACCAGAGAACCGCGGAAGCGACGCGTAACTTCATGGCGCAAGCGTCGCGCCGCCGATGAACGTTCGCAAGAGGAGACTCGTACTGCCGGAGGCAGGACTTGTGCGCAATTGGCCGGAGCCGCATCACCCTGGCTGGGCAGTTATGGCCGATCGCTACGGCACCGCAGTGCTAGAGTTCGCCCGAAGGAACTTGGCGTCCGGGTGATCGGAGCGCTCCGTTTGGGCCATACCAGCTTGTCGCGGTGCCCCGCGTGACGGTGGACGGGCGTCGCTCCTGTGGCCATCGTGGCGGCGCGAACCCTGCCCGGCGAACACGGGGCGGACGAGGCGTGGATCCCGCGCCAAACCTGGTGGCAGCGCGCACGTCCCCGATCGGAGTCGCTCGCGTCGTAGGAGGGAACACGTGAGGCCTCGACTGGCCAGGATCCGGCCGGGCACAACGCTCACGAGCATTGGCCAGATCACTAGTCGGCTGTCTCGTCCGCTGTGGCTTCGCGTCGCCCTGAGCCTCCCGCTGATCGTCGGCGCTTTCGCCCTGGTCGGCCTGCCCAGCGTCCTTGGCGAGGGCAGTGCCAACCTCGGGTCCAATGGCGGAAAGCGGGCGTTGACAGAGTGGCGCACGAGCCTGTACGGGAACTTCTTGCCCCGTCGGACGCTGTTCGAGGTCTACGCGAAGGTGGGCGAGGAGATCGCCCTGGGATCCAGTGGCGTCGGGGTTGGATCAGGAGACATCGTCGTCTGGACTCCCGGCCAGATCACTGCGCCCTTGACGGTTGCCCTCCCGCCCCCGGCCTTCACCTGCTCAACGTCCGGCGCCGGCGCATTGACGACCCCAGCGCAGGAAGTTGCAGGGCCGCTGCCGGCCGCCGGCGGCTACACGCCCTGCATCTACACGCCTGCTACGACGGGCGTCTATAACGTTGCCTTCTACGGTCCGGCGGGCGGCAACAGCGACCTCGACGGCAGCGCCGGCACCATCGCCGCACCCGTCATTGATGCGACCCAGAACAGTGGTGTCTCGATGTGGGACATCACGGTGCGACCCGTCGCGGCCCAGAGCGCGCCGATCAGCGGGCGGGTCTTCACCGACTACCTGGCGCAGATCACCGGCGGCAACGGCACGACCGACCGCGTCGAGTCCACCTTGTGGGCCGTGACCAGCGACGGCTTCAAGTACCAGATCGACCTGCGCGGCCTCGATCCCAACGGCTTCGTCCTCTACGGCAACACCGTGGGCTTCCTGAACCCGGACGGGCTGACCCCGCTCTACCACGACTTGGTTGCGGACACCAATCCGCTGTCGAACGTCGAAGGCGGGGTCGAGCTGGCTCCGCCGACGGGCCTGCTCTTCTTCGCCCCGCCTGCCGGGGACCTGCCGTCTTCGATCGTCCCGACGCCCGTGGTACCCACCGTCAACTCGATCACGTTCCAGGGCACGGCCGGCGACGTGAGTGGCGTCCCCGGCAGCGTCTTCAGCACCGGCGGCAACATCGTGTTCGACGGCAACATCGACGGCGTCGCCGATGTCGTCATCGTGCCCAACCCGGGCGGGAGTGGCGGCTGCGCCGGCGCTATCTTCGACCCCACCCTGCCCAGCAATCGATCGCTGGTCCGCGTCGTGTCGGCCGGCGTCCAGAACCTCGCCTGGGATGGCAAGGACAACAGCGGCGCCTACATGCCGACCTCGTGGCCGGGGAATGTCGGCGCCGTCGCCGGATACTGCTTTAGTGCCACGCTGCGCGCGGGCGAGTTCCACTTTCCCTTGCTCGATGCCGAGAACAGTGTGTCCGGCGGGCCGACCATCACGCTGCTCAACCCGCCCGGCAGTGGCTGCCCGTTTGCGAGTTGCAGCACCGCGTTCTTCGACGACCGGGCCTACAAGACGACCAACGGCACATCTGTGGGCACCGTCGGCACGGTCCTGGGCGGCAACACTCCACCCCCGGCGCCCGATTACAGCGACACCGGCTTCGACACCGCGTCCACGACCATCCGAGCCTACGGTGACAACACCGCCAACGGCTTTGGCAACCAGAAGGGCCTGGATCTCTGGACGTACTTCCCGAGCAAGGACTTCATCGGTCAGCTGTATATCATTCCCCAGGGCGCTTCCGACCTTTCGATCATCAAGACGCACGTGGGCAACTTCACGGTCGGGGCCAACGGCGTCTACACGCTGACGGTCCAGAACGTCGGCAGCGGGAACCTGGCGGGCCTGATCACCGTGAGCGATCCGGTCCCACCCGAGCTGAACGTTGTGTCAGCCGCGGGCACCGGCTGGAGCTGCGGGGTGTCCGGCCAGGACGTGACCTGCACCGTCACGCCCGGCGGCGGGCTGGCTTCCGGGGCCAGCCTGCCCACCATCTCCGTCACCGTGAACCCGGCGCCGTCGGCTGTGCCAACCGTGACGAACACCGCGACCGTCGCAAACGCCAATGACCTCGACCTCGGCAACAACTCTTCGAGCAGCCTGACCCAGGTTGATCCCGCCGCCGACCTCTCGATCAGCAAGGACGATGGCGTGGCCAGCGTCGACACCGGCGCCCCGACGACCTACACCCTGGTCGTCACCAACCACGGCCCGAGCGCGGTCACCGGCGCCCTCCTGGCCGACCCGGCCGTGGCCGGCCTGGCCAAGAGCCTGGTCGCCTGTGCCCCGACGCCGGGCCAGTGCGTCAGCCCGCCGACGATCGCCGCGCTCGAGGCCGGCACGGCCGCCCTGCCCGCCCTGGCCGCCACCGAGACCTACCGGCTGGCCGTGACCGCCACCGTGACCGCCGCCTCGGGCAGCGTGATCAACACCGCCACGATCGATCCGCCGGCCGGGGTGACCGACCCCACCCCCGCCAACAACAGTGCCACCGACACCGACACGGTCAACCCGGCCGCGGTCCTGGCCGACCTCGCGATCACTAAGACCGACAGCACGACCACGGTTACCGCCGGCGACCCGACGACGTACATCCTGGTCGTCACGAACAACGGCCCGAGCAGCGTCACCGGCGCGCTCCTGGCTGACCCGGCCGTGGCCGGCCTGGCCAAGAGCCTGGTCGCCTGTGCCCCGACGCCCGGCCAGTGCGTCAGCCCCCCGACCGTGGCCGAGCTCGAGGCCGGCACGTTCGCCCTGCCCGCCCTGGCCGCCACCGAGACCTACCGCCTGGTCGTGACCGCCACCGTGACCGCCGCCTCGGGCAGCGTGATCAACACCGCCACGATCGATCCGCCGGCCGGGGTGACCGACCCCACCCCCGCCAACAACAGCGCCACCGACACCGACACGGTCAACAGTACCGGGGCTCCCGGGCTGACCCTCGCCAAGAGCGCGAGCCCGACGACGTACACGGCCGCAGGCAACATCATCGCCTACAGGTACCGGCTCACCAACAGCGGGAACGTCGCGCTGAGCGGTCCGTTCACGGTGGCTGACGACAAGGCGGGCGTGAGCTGCCCGGTTACCGCGAGCCTCGCCGTCGGCGCGTCGATCACCTGCACGGCGTCCTACACGATCACCCCGGCCGACGTCACCGCCGGCCACGTCACGAACGTCGCGACCGCATCGTCGGCCAACGGGCCGACCTCGAACCAGGCCAGCGCCACCGTCCAGGCGCACCGGTCGCCGAAACCGACCCCCTTGCCGACACCGCCCGCCACCGACACCCAGACGGTCGTTGGCTCCGGTGTGCCGGGGACGAGCTGGCTCGAGGTCTTCGGGATCATCGCCGGCATCCTTGCCACGGCTTTCGTGCTCATCCCGGCATGGATGAGGCGGCGCGACTAGCCGCCTGGTCGGGGCCTGGGGATCTCGCCTTGGACTGCTGCCGGCATGCCCGGAGCGACAGCCGCCTCAAGCACAGTGTCGCCACGGCCATTCCGCCGGATGGCATCGAGGCACACGTTCGTGGCGATCTTGTACAGCCACGCGCGGAATAGCGATGAGCCATCGAAGCTGTCGCGTGCGCGCCACGCCCGCAGGAACGTCTCCTGCACCGCGTCCTCGGCCTCGTCGAACGAGGCGAGCATCCGGTAGCAGTGGACGTGCAGTTCGCGTCGGAGGGGCTCAGCGAGCCCCTCGAAGGCCGCCTCGGACGCCATCACGCCGGTCAACCCTCGGCGGCCACGTACCCGACTTCCTGGACCAGCCAGGTGTTGCCGTCGGGGTCCTTCAAGTCCATGAAGGTCGAGTAGCTCGTGTGGTTCGGATCGATGCCGGGCGTGTTCTGGCCGGCCACGCCGTAGTGATACGGCTCGCTGACCGCAACGCCACGCCCAACCAACTCGGCCCGCGCCGCGGCGATGTCGTTGACCACCAGATGCAGCCCGTGGAGCGATCCCGGCTCCATCGGGGAGGTCTTCATCATCGCGATCGCGCACGACGACCCGCGCGGGTTCAGCTGGACGATTCGAAAGTCGCCGGCCGTGTGATCGACGATGAGGTCGAAGCCGCAATGGTCCAGGTAGAACGCCTTGGCACGGTCGAGGTCCGACACGGGCACGACGATGAGTTCGAGCTTGTAGTCCACTGGATGTTCTCCTCGATCGGGTCGGGCAGGGGGAGCCGACCTCTATCAGCTGTAACGACGGCCACCGCAGAAATTCATCGGTCCACCGATGACTCGGGCGATGAAGCCCGGGCAGCGGCCCACCTCAAGGGTGCAGGAACCGAGCGAGGAATGTGCCCGTGCGCTCGTACGGACGGGTTCGGCGGCACCACTTCCGGGGCGTCCGGCCCTCGTTGGCCAGGTCCTCCATGACGCCCGCCCGAACCAGGCTGGCCGGCGGGAACGCCCCACCGGCTGATTCGCCGAAGTCCTCAGCCCGCCGCCTGCTTCACCAGCGCTGCGATCCGAACCTCGACCTCCGGTGTCAGCTCGAGCAGCGCGAATGCGTTCGCCCACATCGCGCCGTCATCGAGGCGCGCGTCCGGCTGGAAGCCGAAGGTCGCGTACCGCACGTTGAACTTCGACGCCGCCTGGAAGAAGCAGATCCCCTTGCCGTCCTTCGTGTACGCCGGCATCCCGTACCAGGTTTTCGAGGCCAGGGCCGGCGCCGCGGCCTTGACGATCTCGTGGATGCGCGCGGCCATGGAGCGATCGGGCTCCGGCATCTCGGCGATCTTCGCGAGTAGGTCCGCCTCGCCGGCCGCATTGTCGGCGCCGCGCTTCGCGGCTCGCTTCGCCTCCGCGACGGCTTCCTTCATCGCGGCCCGCTCTTCGGCAGTCCAGATATCGGACTTCGCGGTCTTCTGCGCCATGGCTGGTTCCTCGCCTCCAACGTATCGGGATGACAATGTGATGCTAGTCAACCACCGCCGAACCGGCTTCTTGAAACCTGATCGAGTTGCGGCACGCCGCCTGTCGCCACCCACCTGGAACGGAGCGCTGTCGAATGACCCGAGCCGACAGCCGCGATGTCCGCAAGCACGGCGCGGGCGTGAACACCCTCAAGGACGTGAGCATCGAAATCCCGAAGCATCGGCTGACGGTGTTCACCGGCGTCTCCGGCTCGGGCAAGAGCTCGCTGGTGTTCGGCACGATCGCCGCGGAGTCGCAGCGCCTAGCTGACCCAACCGAGAATCGAGCGCATCACGAACCGGGCGGCTGCCACTGCCAGTCGCCCCAGCCCGTGCCCGAGACGAGAAGCTGAGGGTCGGAGCCATCTGCACGGACGCTCCAGAGAGACGATGCATTGTTCGCATCCGTCCTCGAGAAGAGGATCAGGTCACCGTCGGGCGAGAATCCGATGAGCTGGACCATGCCGGTCCCGCTGGCGCTGACCAGCAGCGTCACCGTTCCGCTCGCCACGTCGACCACGCTGATCTTATCCGGGCGGATCCCATCCGGCCCCACTGGATATGGCGCACCTGCGAAGGCGATCCGATCACCCGTCGGCGACCATACGGGCCTGAACCCTGCGGGCGTGACCCCGCTGGTGATAAGCACCCGATCCGGGGAACCATCGGCCGCCGCAACGACGAGCGACCCGACGGTGGTGTAGGCGACGCGTGCTCCGTCCGGCGAGTACGCCCAGGCCTCGTGCGATCGCGGGTCGGTCCCCGGAAGCGTCTGCGGCGGGCGACCGTCGACCGGCACCTCACAGGCCCTGCCAATGAGCGACCTGCCGTCGGACGACCACACGGGGTCGTAATCGCCCGCGCGCGCGCAGCCGGGAGGCACCGTGAGGAGCGCCTGGCGCACACCGTCGACCCCATAGATGCCGATCGTGTTGAACACGTCGACCCACGTGGCAACACGAGTGGAGTCGGGGGACCATGAGACGGCCCAGCCATCACCGGGGAACGAGGCCACAGCCTTCGTCACCAGATCACTGATGACGACGGTCCCGCCACAGCGGTCACCCGAGGCTGATCGA
>JADGQK010000082.1 GCA_017881915.1 Chloroflexota bacterium
CAACTTCATCGCCCAGGTCGGTCCAGCTCGAGGTGCCTGGTTCAAGGACCCCGACGGCAACGTGATCGGCCTTCGCGAGGGACCGGTTCCCGGCGCCAGCTGAGGAGGCGCGCCTCCTCACGGAAGAGTGTCGCTGCCGTCTGCGCTGCGCGGGTCGCTCCAGCCGGGCCGTCTCATCCCCCGGTTAGGGCCTGGGGCCTGCGTCCGCGACGTGGAAGGTTTGAGGTGCGGCGCGCGGCGACCGAGAGCCGAGAGGCGCTAGGCTGTGCAACTGTGGAGCTCGAGACCGGCCGCCCATCAGACCGCCGTCCGCCGTTCCGCTATTCCGCGCTCGCCCGGGTCTGGTTCAGCGACACCGACGCGCAGGGGGTCGTCTACTACGGCCGATACCTGCCCTACTTCGATCACGCCCGGCGCGAGTACCTCCGGCACCTCGGTCTTGCCGCGCAGTGGCACGGAGACCGCCAGTTCGTCATGCGCGCGCTGGATGTGGAATACGAGGCCCCGGCGGTGTTCGACGACCTCCTTGAGATCTTCGTTCGGACCTCGCGGATCGGCCACTCGAGCATCAGGAACGAGTGCGCCGCCTACCGGGTCGAAGACGACCGATTGATGTGCACCGCGCGTCTGACGGTCGTCCTGATCGATACCGCGACGAGACAACCCGTCGCCGTCCCGGCTGACTACCGCCGGTCGATCGCCGCGTTCGAAGGAGATGGGCTCGAGAACTGACCCACCACCAGGTCGCCCGGTGTTTGACGCTCGGAGCGGCTCAGCCGTACACTTCCAGTTCGCGCCCGGATTGGTCTGGGCGTTGTCCCATGTCTCACATTAGCCGGTTGCCGGACGCGGCCGGCCCGCACACCTGAGGATCCATGTACGCAGTCATCGAGACCGGCGGGAAGCAGTACCGCGTCGAGGTCGGCACCGAGCTCGAGGTCGAGCTGCTCGACGCCAGCGCAGGCGAGACGGTCACCCTCGACCGCGTCCTCCTCGTGGCCGACGGAGACGAGGCCTCGATCGGGCGGCCGCTCGTGGCCGGCGCCTCGGTGAGTGCCGAGGTCGTTCGCCAGGACCGTGCCCCCAAGGTGATCTCGTTCAAGTACCGCCCGAAGGCCCGCCGTCGGGTGAAGAAGGGCCATCGCCAGGACTTCCTGCTGCTCCGGATCACGGACGTCATGCTGAACGGCAAGAGCGCCGCCGCCGCGCTCGAGAAGGCCCAGGCCGAAGCGAAGACCGAACGCGAGCGCCTCGAAGAGGCCGCTCATCGCCAGGCTGCAGAGGACGCCAAGCTCGCCGCCAAGCTCGCCGCCCAGAACGCCCCGAAGGCGGAAGCGAAGCCCGACGCCAAGAGCGACGCCAAGGCCCAGGCCAGGCCCGACGCAAAGAAGGCAAGCGCCGCCAAGCCGGCCGCGAAGACGGCGGCCAAGCCCGCCGCCAAGGCAGCGACCAAGGCCCCGGCCAAGCCGGCTCCGAAGCCGACCACGAAGAAGGACAAGTAGCCCCATGGCCCACAAGAAGGCAGGCTCGAGCTCGAAGAACGGCCGCGACAGCGTTGGCCAGCGACTCGGCGTGAAGGTCGGCGACGGCCAGCTGGTCCCGGCGGGCTCGATCATCGTCCGCCAGCGCGGGATGACCTTCCTGTCCGGCAGCGGGACGGGCTTGGGCCGGGACTACACCGTCTTTGCCACAGTCACCGGCAAGGTCCACTTCGAGCACCAGACCAAGTCAAAGAAGCGCATCCGCGTCGAGCCGGTCTCGCCCGCGGCAGCCTTGCCGGTCGCGGCCGAGGCGTAGTTCCAGTCCGGATAGCCGGCGACCACCGGCGGGCAACGACCCGCTCGGACGGCGTCGGAGGAGAAACCCAGTCGTGAAGCCGAAGATCCATCCCAAGTACCACCAGGCCCATGTCGTGTGCGGGTCGTGCGCCACGACCTACACGATCGGGTCAACCCGCGAAGAGCTGCGCGTCGATGTCTGCGCCAACTGCCACCCGTTCTACACGGGCAAGCAGACGATCATCGACACCGCCGGCCAGGTCGAACGCTTCCAGAAGCGGATGGAGCGCCAGGTCCGCGCCTAGACTGAGGCCATGCCCAGGTTCACCTACGGTGGTCAGGCCCTGATCGAGGGTGTCCTGATGCGTGGCCGCGACGCGATCGCGGTGGCGTTCCGGGCGCCGAGCGGTGGGATCGTGTGGGCCGAGGAGCGCCTCGACTCGGGCTTCCACGGCAGCCGCTGGGCCCGACTCCCGGGCGTTCGCGGGCTCGTTGTCCTGTACGAGACCCTCGTGACCGGCACCCGCTGGCTTGTCCGCAGCGCCTCGCTGGCCGCGTCCGAGGAGGGCGTCGAGCTCGGCCGGGGCGCGGTGGCCCTGATGCTCGGGCTGACCCTGGTCGCCGGCGTCGGGATCTTCTTCCTGCTGCCCCTGCTGATCGCGTCGGTGACCACCGGGGGCGTCGACAACGGCCTCGTCCAGCACCTCGTCGAGGGGCTCGTTCGGGTCCTGATCTTCGTCGGGTACCTGCTCGTCGTTGGTCGGTCGCCCGACGTCCGGCGTGTCTTCCAGTACCACGGCGCCGAGCACATGACGATCCACGCCCTGGAGGCCGGCGATCCGCTGACCACGGCGGCGGTCCGGCGCTACCCCACGGCCCACCCGCGCTGTGGCACCGAGTTCCTGGTGATCGTCATCGCCCTCTCGATCGTGGCCTTCAGCCTGGTCGGCCGGCAATCGGTCGGAGTGATGGTCGGCGCCCGGATCGTGCTCATCCCGGTGATCGCGGCGGTCGGCTACGAACTGCTCCGCCTGGGCGGGCGGCACCGGACCAACCCGATCATCAAGACCGTGATGTACCCCGGGATCCTCATCCAGATGATCACCACCAAGGAACCCACCGACGACATGATCGAAGTCGCGATCGTGTCGATGGAACAGGCCATCCTGGGCGACGGCGAGGCGCTCCCGGACGGCAGCGCCGAATTCGACCGGAAGCCGCTGGCGGACGCGGTCGTCGAGGCAGCCGCCTGATGAGCGACGTCAACCTCCTGGCCAAGGTCAAGGCCGTTGCCAACCAGTACGACGAGCTGCAGGCCGAGGCGGCGCTGCCCGAGACGTCAACCGATGTCGCGGCGATCCGGCGGCTGGGCAAGGAGCTCAGCCGCCTGGAGCCGGTGGTCAGCGCCTACCGCGAGCTGATCGACACGACGACCGAGCTGGCCGGGGCCCTCGAGATGCGCGACTCCGAGACGGACGAGGAGCTCCGGGCGATGGCTCGCGAGGAAGTCGACCGGTTGGAGTCGAAGGAAGAGCGCCTCGTGGCCGCGCTCAAGGTCCTCCTCCTGCCGCGCGACCCTTCCGACGAGAAGGACGTCATCCTCGAGATCCGGCCGGGCGCCGGCGGCGACGAGGCGGCCCTCTTCGCCCGCGAGCTCCTGCGGATGTACCTGCGCTATGCCGAGCGGCACCGCTTCGCAGCCGAGATCCTGTTGCAGAACGAGAACGGGATCGGTGGAGTCAAGGAGGTGATCGTCGACATCTCGGGCGACGGCGCCTACAGCCGCCTGAAGTTCGAGGGTGGCACCCATCGCGTCCAGCGGATCCCCGCGACCGAGTCGTCCGGCCGGATCCACACGTCGACCGCGACCGTCGTCGTGCTGCCCAAGGTGGAGCCGACCGAGATCGAGATCGACGAGGAGCGCGACCTGCGGATCGAGGTCAAGCGTTCGTCGGGGCCCGGCGGCCAGTCGGTCAACACGACCGACTCGGCGGTCCGGATCACCCACATCCCGTCGGGCCGCGTGGTCGAGATCCAGGATGAGAAGAGCCAGCACAAGAACAAGGCCAAGGCCCTGGCCGTCCTGCGCGCCCGCCTCCAGGACGACGAGCACCAGAAGCAGCTCGCCCTGAACTCGACTGCCCGGCGCTCGATGATCGGCGGCGGCGATCGCTCGGACAAGATCCGCACGTACAACTACCCCCAGGACCGGGTTTCCGACCACCGCGTGAACCAGAACTGGTCGAACCTGCCGGGGATCCTCGACGGCGACCTCGATCCGATGATCGACACCCTGATCACGACCGACCAGGCCGAGCGGCTCCAGTCGGTCGTCGAGATCGCCGAGGCGTGACCGCGAGGACCGTCGGATTCCTGCTCCACGCCGGGATCGAGCGACTTCGGATGGCCGGCTCGGACAGCCCCCGCCTCGATGCCGAGCTGCTCCTGGGCCATGCCCTCCGAGTGGATCGAACGGCGCTCATCGCCCATTCGGATGCCCCGGTCGGTGCCGACGCGGCCGCCGCGTTCGAGGCCAGCCTGGTACGACGAATCGCGGGTGAGCCGGTCGCCTACATCCGCGGTTTCAAGGAGTTCCACGGGCTCGCGTTGTCGACCGACCAGCGGGCCCTGATCCCGCGGCCGGAGACCGAGCTCCTGGTGGACCTGGTGATCGGCGCGATCGTCGATCGATTGATCGCCGCGCCTCGCCCGATCGGCATGCCGCCCCTGCGGGTGATCGACGTGGGCACCGGGGCCGGCACGATCGCGATCGCCGTGGCGGTGGAGCTGCGCCGGCGGCGGATTGACGCCGACGTCAGCCTGATCGCGACCGATTCATCGCCCGAGGCACTCCAGCTCGCCCGGGAGAACGCGGTCGGCCACGGCGTTGCGGACCGGATCCAGTTCGAGCTCGGCGATCTCGTGCCGTGGGACTCGACCCTGTTCGAGATCGTCGCGGCGAACCTGCCGTACATCCCGTCGGAGTCGATCGCCGGACTGCCGGTTGCGGCGTCGTTCGAGCCGCGTGGCGCGCTCGATGGCGGCCCCGATGGGCTCGTCGCGATCCGGCGGCTGCTGGAGCAGCTCGGCCGGGTGCTGCGGCCCGACGGGGCGGGGTTTCTCGAGATCGGCTCGGACCAGGCTCCGGCGGTGATCGCCGCGACGGCCGAGCTGCTGCCCGGTTGGCGGGCCACGATCGTGCCCGACCTGTCCGGCCTGGACCGTGTCGCCCGGATCGAGCGCGCCGAATCCACGGGCAGTGTCGAATCCACGGGCAGTGGCGAGTCCGCCGGGACGAGCGCCTGATGGAGGCCGGCTTCCCGATCCGCCTGATCGCCATGGACCTCGACGGGACGCTGGTCGGGACCGACCTCCTCCTGCGACCACGGACGATCGCCGCCATCCAAGGGGCGCTGGCCCTCGGCGTGCAGGTCTCGATCGCGACCGGCCGGATGGCCAAGAGCGCCCGACCGTTCGCCGAAACCCTTGGCCTGAGCGCGCCGATCATCGCCTACCAGGGCGCCCTGATCCGGGCGATGTCCGGGGCCCACGAGGGGCTTGGCAAGCTGCTCTTCCACCAACCGCTCGCCGCGGCGACCGCCCGAGAGGCCCTGGCCTGGTCGACCGAGCACGGCCTGGCCGCCCACGTCAACCATCTCGAACGGTTCATCCTGCCCGTCAGCGACCCCCGGGCGGATGACTACTCAGCCTTCCTGGGAGCTCGGGCCGAGATCGTGCCCGACCTTGACGCCTGGATCCGGCACCCGGTCACCAAGATCATCGCGGTGGCCGACGCGCCGCTGCCGACGCGGCTCCTGCCGGTGGCTCGGGCCCATTTCGCCGGTCGAGCCGAGGTCACCGTCAGCCATCCCGAGTTCCTCGAATTCCTGGCCCCGGGCGTGTCGAAAGGCCAGGCCGTGACCTGGCTGGCTCGTCGCCTGGGGATCCCGCTCGAGCAGACGATGGCGATCGGCGACCAGTTCAACGACCTCGAGATGATCGAGGCAGCGGGGCACGGCGTGGCCATGGCCGGCGCGCCGGCCGGCGTTCAAGCCGTTGCCCGCTATATCGCCCCGCCGGTGGCCGACGAGGGAGCGGCCCAGCTGATCGAAGCGCTCGTGCTACCCGGCCGCGGCGGCGGGCAGAACGCGGCCCGGTTCCTCCGGCGGCCGTGACCGGGGTTCGGCGGCTGTGACCGCGCGGGTGGTTCGCGACGACGCCGCCGGTCGAGCCGAGGCGATCGACCTCCTCCGCCGGGGCGGGCTCGTCGCCCTGCCCACCGACACGGTCTATGGGATCGGGGTTGCCCTCCGTGCGGCCGATGGCATCGAGCGCCTGTTCGCGGCCAAGGGACGCCCGCCGGACAAGGCGATCATCCTGCTGGTGGCCGACATCGGCCAGGCTGAGCGGACCGGGCTCTTTGGTCCGGCGGCCCGAGCCCTTGCGTCCGCCGGCTGGCCGGGTGGCCTGACCCTTGTGGTCCCGCGTCGGCCCGAGGTTTGGCTGCCCGCCATCCTCACGGCCGGCGGGCCCACGATCGGGCTGCGACTGGCCGGTCACGGCGCGCCCCGGGCCCTCGCCCGGGCACTTGGCCCGCTGCCGGTCACCTCGGCCAACCGCTCCGGCCAGCCCGATGCCACGAATGCAACCGCTGTCCTGGCCGACCTGGGCGAGGCGCTCGACCTGATCCTCGACGGTGGCACCACGCCCGGCGGCATTCCTTCGACCGTGGTCCGCTGCGACGGCTGGGATGTGGAGATGCTGCGCGTTGGTGCGCTCCCGGCCGTCTGGATGACCGAGATCGTTGCTGCTGCCCGGGAGGGGCGCGCCGAGCCCGGGGAGCAGCCCGACGCACAAGCCGAGGAACCCGGGGAGTCGGACTGACCCGACGCTTGCGCGCCGCGTCCCGCAGTCCGTCACGCCTCGGGCGGGCCGGTCGTGGGAAGATGGGCGGCGCGCCGTGGCCGGCCCCGGCGCCGGGTGGAATGCCCTGCGAGCACCTCGAGGAGTCCCGTGATGACCGCCAGTCAGAGCCTTGGCCTTGCCTCGGCCTCCATCGCCGAGGTCGATCCGGACCTGTGGGCCGCGATCGAAGGCGAGCGGGCCCGCCAGCACGACAAGATCGAGCTGATTGCCAGCGAGAACTACGTGTACCAGGCCGTGCTCGAGGCGCAGGGCACGTGGCTGACCAACAAGTACGCCGAGGGATTGCCGGGCAAGCGCTACTACGGTGGCTGCGAGTACGTCGACGTCGTCGAGCGGCTCGCCCAGGAGCGGGCGCTCGCCCTCTTCCCGGGGGCCGAGCACGTGAACGTCCAGCCCCACTCCGGCGCCCAGGCGAACATGGCCGCCTACATGAGCTCGGTCAACCCGGGCGACCGGGTCCTCGGGATGAACCTGGCCCACGGCGGCCATCTGACCCACGGGATGGCCCTCAACTTCAGCGGGCGCTACTTCGAGATCCACGCCTACGGCGTGCGCGAGGACAACCACCGGATCGACTACGACGCGCTCGAGGTCCAGGCGCGGGAGGTCCGGCCCAGGCTGATCGTGGGCGGTGCCTCGGCCTATCCCCGGATCATCGATTTCGAGCGGATGGCGGAGATTGCCCACTCGGTCGGGGCCCTGCTCTGGGTCGACATGGCCCACGTCGCCGGGCTCGTTGCGGCGGGCCTCCATCCGAGCCCATTCCCGCATGCCGACATCGTCACGACCACGAACCACAAGACGCTGCGCGGGGCGCGCGGCGGGATGATCTTCAGCCGCCGGGAGCTGCCCGACAGCGTGGATCCGGCGAACTACCCGATGGTCAAGCCGAACCTGGCCGCGACGATCGATCGGAGCGTCTTCCCGGGCATCCAGGGCGGTCCGCTGATGCATGTGATCGCGGGCAAGGCGGTCGCCCTGAAGCTGGCCCAGACCGACGAGTTCCGCGCCTACCAGCAGCGTGTGGTCGACAACGCCCGGGTGATGGGCGAGGCGCTCCAGTCGCTGGGGGCCCGCTTGATGACGGGCGGCACGGACAATCACCTGCTCCTCGTCGACGTCACCCCGCTGGGGGTCACCGGCCGCGAGGCCGAACGGCTGCTCGACGAGATCGGGATCACCGTCAACAAGAATGCGATCCCGTTCGACACGAATCCCCCGAACATCGCGTCGGGGATCCGGATCGGCACACCGGCCACCACGACCCGTGGGTTTGGCGAGGACGAGATGCGCGCGATCGCCCACCTGATCGTGGCCGCGATCGCCGCCCGGGACGAGCCGGCCGCACTGGCCCGCCTCGGCGCGAGTGCCCGCGAGATCGCCGACCGGTTCCCGGTGCCGGGACTGCCCGAGGCGTGATGGCCGGTTCGCGATGCGGCTGATCGCCGGACTGTCGCCGCTCCTGCCCGCGTTCATCGCGGCATTCGTCGCCGCGGCCCTGATCAGCTTCCTGCTCACGCCCATCGTCCGCGGGCTCGCCCTGCGGCTGAACGTGGTCGACGAGCCGAATCACCGCCGGGTGAATACCCGGACGATCGCCCGGGGTGGCGGGGTGGCGGTCGGGATCGGCTTCCTGGGCGTGTCGCTCGTGATCACGATGACGGTCGGCAACGGCAGCCTCGCCGGGTTCTCCCCGCCGGTCTCGATCGAACCGAACGAGATCAATGCCCTCCTGATCGGCACCGCCCTCGCGGTGGTGATCGGCCTGGTCGACGACGTCCTCAACCTGCGAGCGCGCTGGCAGCTGGCCAGCCAGCTCGTCCTGGCGATCGGCGCGGTGCTCCTCGGGATCACGATCGACTCGATCGCCAACCCGTTCGGTCCCGGCCAGATCACCCTCAACGGAGCCTGGGGCGTGGCCTTCACGATCTTCTGGATCATCGGGATGATGAACAGCATCAACTGGATCGACGGCCTCGACGGGCTGTCGAGCGGGATCGGCCTGATCGCGGCCTTCACCCTGGGCCTGATCAGCCTGACGGTGGGCGCCGGACTGTCGGGCCAGCCATACGTGGCCCTGCTGTGCTTCGCCCTGGCCGGGGCACTCCTCGGGTTCCTGCGCTGGAACTTTCACCCGGCCTCGATCTTCGTCGGGACCAGCGGGGTGATGGTGATCGGCTATGCGCTGGCCGTCCTGTCGATCCTGGGCTCGGCCAAGGTCGTAGTCGCCCTGCTCGTGTTGGGCGTGCCGATCATCGACACGTTCTGGAACATCGTCCGGCGGTTGATCACCGGTTCCTCGCCGTTCACGCCGGACCGCGGCCACGTCCACCATCGGTTGATGGACCTTGGCTTGAGCCAGACCCGGGCCGTCCTCGTGATCTACGCCATGACCCTGGCCCTGGCCGTCCTGTCGTTCGTCCTGTCGGGCGCCGGCCAGCTCTACGCGTTCATGGGGGTGGTCGTGGGCTCCGGGTTCCTGCTCCTTGTCCTCACCCGGCGGTCGCTGGTAATGAACGAATTCCAGGCCGATTCGTACGAAGACAACGACCACGACCACATCGAGCAGCCCCGCAACCCGGGCTGAGTCGGCTGACACCGGGCCGCAACTGCAGCGGACCTCAACGCAGCCTCCGTTTCTGTACCACCCGGTCGTTCCCGCCAATCGGCACTATTCCTAATCCTCATTCGTACGGGTGAGTGCTAGCATCCACCTCCGACATCATTTCGGGAGCTTGCGCGCACACGTCCATGAGCCTGCCCATCATCCTCGCGATCGTGCTGACCTCGGCGATTCTCGCCTGGGGCACCGTGTATCTGGTCGTTCGGCGCCGACGCGAAGCGGCCTTGAACAAGATGTTCCAGTCGGATCCGATGGATGCCGAGATTGGGCGCGAGGCCCTCCGGCGCGTGTTCGGAATCCTGGCCGACGAGGACCCGCCAGACCGGCTGCCAGTGACCAGGCCCCCGCTGGCCTCGATCCCGCCGGTCGCCAGCGGCGTCGCGCAGGCCCCGATGGCCGCCCTCGAGTCAGCGCCGGTCGCCCTGGGCCCGGCCGGGGTCGCGCTCGGGTCGGCTGCCCGCAGTGCCGCCGTGGCACCGACGGCAGTGACCAGGCCCGAACCAGCCAGTGCGACCCTGCCGGCGCCGGTCATTGCCGCCATCGCCGCTGCCGCCGCGGCGCACATGGCTGCCGAGGCATCGGTGCGGGCAGCCGCGGTCGCCCTGCCGCCGACACCGCCGGAGCCGGTCGCCCCGCCCGCGCGGGTTCGGGTCGCCCCGACGAAGGGTGGCTTCCGCCTGTTCGCGCCGGACGCGAACGACAAGGTAGCGGCGGCCGTGGCCCTGCCGCTGCTCGCCCAGTCAACGGCGGTTGGCGCGGGTCTCGACCTGCCCGTAGTGGCCGGCGCGCCGCCCAATATCGCGCCACCGCTGAAGCCGGCTGCATCGGGCGGCGGCCGCCGCGGGTCACGCGGCAACCAGCGGCCGCGCTTCGTCCGGGACAGCCTTGGAGCACTGCTCGTGACCGGCGGGATCATCATCGTTGGCGTGGCCGTCTTCCACGAGCAGCTCTCGATCTTGTCCGGGGGCGTCTCGCCCGCGACGGCCACCGCTCCCGCGATCGGCCTGGTTTCGTTGGTCCCATCGGCGACCCCGACGCTCGTGGTGACACCCAGCCCATCGCCGACCGACAGCCCCAGCCCTAGCCCTAGCCCCAGCGCGTCCGACAGCCCCAGCCCCTCGCCGTCCCTGACGCCCGCGCCGACCCCGCGCCCAACGCCGCGCCCGACCCCGCGCCCGACCCCGGTTCCGACCCCGGTGCCGACGCCCACGCCCAAGCCGACGCCCACGCCCACGCCTAAGCCGACGCCGACGCCCCCACC
>JADGQK010000083.1 GCA_017881915.1 Chloroflexota bacterium
ACAACGCTGCTGTACGATCGATGTCCACGCCCCCGTAGCTCAGTGGATAGAGCGAGGCCGTCCTAAGGCCTGCGTCGGCGGTTCGAGTCCGTCCGGGGGCGCACCAGCCCAGCCCAACTTTCGAGCATGGTCGGGATTGCTCGACTGTCAAGCCCGACCTGAGCGCACCCAGCCGTGCTGTGGAGCGTTGGCAACTCGACGTGGGTCGGCCCTCGGGCTTCCGCTCCCCCTGAGTCCGTCCATCGACCTTCTGGCTCCTTCGCCGCGGGTCAGGAGCAGACCGGGGAGGGGGATGCGCTCGCGGGGAAACTTCACGAGTCCTTACGAGGCCGCGTGACGCTCCCGCGATCGAGGAGGTCCGTCAGATACGCGTGAGTCGCGGCATGCGGGACAGTCACGTCTCGGCATCGACAGCGTTTGGCCATCATGGGTAACTTGGTCCGACCATCCGTCCAGTAGACCACGAATGGACGGCTCGCCCAGCAGAGTGGGGACGCCCGGTTGGCCGACAAAGCGGCAGCAGCGCACGGTGCGGAACAGGCGGTCGACTGGTCGAGGCTCGCCGTGCAGACGGCCCGCCTGCCGGACGCCCTGTCGTCCATGCTCGAACGGGTGTTGCAGCAGGGCCAGCTCCCTGCCGGCGCCAGGCTGCCGAGCGAGCGGCAGCTCGCGGAGCAACTCGGGGTGTCCAGGGCGTCGATCCGGGAGGCCATCCACGAGCTCACGCTCAAGGGGCTTGTGGTGCGCCGACCCGGGCGGGGGACGGTGGTCGTCAACGCGGACGGCGGTGGGCTCGGCGACAGCCTCCTGGGCGTGATGGCGCCGGAGTCCCGCGACCTTCGGAGCATCCTGGACTTTCGTGAGGCCATCGAGCCGCCTATCACATCGCGCGCTGCGCTGCGGGCGACGCCGGCCGACCTGCGCAGCCTTAGGGCGGCAGTGGGAGAGATGGAGAAGGCCGGATCAGAGGCCGACTACGCCGCCCTCGACCGTCGCTTCCATCACCTGGTCGCCCGCGCGACGCACAACCCGCTCCTCGGGCGGATCGTCGAGATCACGGCGGACTGGATGGCCTCGATCCGGCAGGACGCGCTCCAGAGCCCGAAGCGCCGCTCGGCGTCGCTGGCGGGGCATCGGGCCATCCTCGATGCGATCGTCAGCCATGACGCCATGGCCGCAGGGATCGCGACGGTGGAGCACATCCGCTCAATCGGGTCGATCGTCGCGGAAGCTGGCCCGTCCGCCACAGGGTCCCGGCAGCTCGTCCGCCCCACGGCGGACCGTCCCGCCCCAAGTGCGCCGCCACGCCGTCGTGTCAGGGGGTGAGGCAGGCGATCAAGTCGTCCCGGCTGACCATCGGCGGCCTCCCCGTGTTGAGGCGTCCCCACACAGCGGCAGAAGTGCCAAAGGAGGAAACGATGCGGCGTGATGAGCAACACAAGTCTTCTGGGTCGCGCGGGCTCGCGCTCGTCGCGGTCCTTGTCTCGGTCGCGCTCGGCGCCTGCTCGGGCGCGTCCGCGACGCCCACTCCAGTCGCGAGCTCCGCCCCCGCGTCTGCGGCGGTCGCGCCGTCGGCCCAGGCCCCAGCGTCGCCGGCGACCGTGCCGTCCGTGGCTCCGACCCCCGCGGTCGCGCCACCGGCGATCCAGAACGCGGGCAAGCTCGTCTTCTGCTCGGACATCAGCTCCCCGCCGATTGAGTTCATGGATGCGAACAACCAGCCGACGGGCTCCGACATCGCCCTCGGCAACGCGATCGCGGCCCAGCTCGGTCTCCAGGCTACATGGTCGAACATCCCGTTCAGCGGGCTCATCCCCGCGCTCCAGGCGGGCAACTGCGACGCGATCCTGTCCCAGCTGTTCGACAAGCCGGCGCGCCGGGAGGTCATCAATCTCGTCGACTACATGAACTCGAGCCAGTCGATCCTCGTCGCCAGCGGGAACCCGAAGCACGTCCAGTCGCTCAACGATCTCTCCGGCCTGAAGGTCGCGGTCGAGGACGGCACGACGATCCAGGGCATCCTCACCACGCAGAACGAGACGTTCAAGGCGGCCAACAAGCCGCCGATCGGCATCGTCGTGTTCCCCAAGGACACCGACGCGCTGCAGCAGCTCCAGATCGGGCAGGTCGATGCGTACGGCACGACGCTCGAGACCGCCGCCTACTACATCACGAAGTCACCGAATACCTTCGAGGTCGCCGGCAAGCCGTTCGGCCAGATCCTCACGGGGATCGGGATCGTCAAGACGAACACCGCGCTGACGGCTGCGATCCAGACAGCGTTCAACGCGGTCAAGGCCAGCGGGACGTACCTCCAGATCCTGACCCAGTTCGGAATCCAGGGGGACGCGCTTCCTTGAGCCCCTTCTGCCTGCCGGCGGACGTTCGATGACCCTGGCGAATATGGATGGCGGCGTGTTCAGCCTCGCCGTCATCCAGTTCGACCCGTCGTTCTTCTGGCACTACCTGCTGCAGCCGAGTCAGGGCTACTTGCAGGGGCTCGCGCTCACCTTCGGCCTCGCCGTGGCCGGCCAGACGATCGGCGTCGTCTTCGGGTTGCTCGCCGCGTTCGCGCGCCTCTCCCGG
Source organism: Chloroflexota bacterium (assembly GCA_017881915.1). Lineage (GTDB taxonomy): Bacteria > Chloroflexota > Limnocylindria > Limnocylindrales > CSP1-4 > Palsa-1033. The sequence goes on from JADGQK010000083.1 coordinate 2,587, forward strand.
GCGTGGCCACTGCGTTCCATCGCCCGTGGCTACACCTGGATCATCCGCGGCACGCCGCTCCTCGTCCAGATCGTGTTCGTCTACACGGCCCTCGCTGCCGCCGGCATCTTCCGGTTCCACGACATCGATCTTGGCCCGTTCACGTTCGCCGGCAACATCCAGGCGGCGATCGTGGCGCTCAGCCTCAACGAGGGCGCCTACATGGCCGAGATCATCAGGGCGGGAATCCTCTCGGTCGATCCGGGACAAGCGGAGGCGGCGAAGTCGCTCGGGATGACGTACCCACAGTCGATGCGACTGGTCGTGCTGCCGCAGGCCGCCCGGTTCGTGATCCCGCCGCTCGGCAACGAGTTCAACTCGATGCTCAAGAACACCTCGCTCGTGAGCGTGATCGGGGTCCAGGAGCTCCTGCTCAGCACGAACACGCTCGTCTCTTCCACGTTCCGCGTGTTCGAGCTGCTGCTCGTCGTGGCCACGTACTACCTGCTGCTCACGACGGCCTGGGGCCTGGTCCAGTCACGCATCGAGCGGTATTTCGGGAAGTCGACGGCCGCGACCGATGGGCCGTCCTTCCTCGAACGGTTCGCTGGGTTCCGGCTTCCGATCGAGGCCGACGACGCGCCCGAGGACCTCTGATGTCCGGCGGTGCGCCTCACGACCTGCTCGATGCCATCGGCGGTGCTCCGCCGACGACGAGCGATGTCGTCGTGGAGGCGCGCGACGTCCACAAGTGGTTCGGCCGGCTCCATGTCCTCAAAGGCGTGTCGATGTCGGTCCGCCGCCAGGAAGTCGTCGTCGTCATCGGCGCGTCCGGCTCCGGCAAGACGACGTTCATCCGGTGCTTGAACCACCTCGAGCGGATCCAGAAAGGCCGGATCTCCGTCAACGGCCACCTCATCGGATACCGCGAGGTGAACGGCAAGCTGGTCGAGGACAAGGAGCGGAACATCGCCGCCCAGCGCCAGGAGATCGGCATGGTCTTCCAGCGCTTCAACCTGTTCCCGCACAAGACCGCCCTTGCGAACGTGATCCTCGCGCCCGTTCAGGTCAGGAAGATGCCCGTTGCAGAGGCGGTCGAGATGGGACGTGCCCTCCTCGACAGGGTGGGCCTGGCCGTGAAGGCGGACGCGTATCCCGGCCAGCGTTCGGGCGGCCAGAAGCAGCGCGTCGCGATCGCACGCGCGCTGGCCATGAAGCCGGCGCTCATGCTCTTCGACGAACCGACGAGCGCCCTCGACCCCGAGATGATCGGCGAGGTCCTCGAGGTTATGAAGGAGCTTGCACGCGAAGGGATGACGATGATCGTCGTCACCCACGAGATGGGGTTCGCCCGCGAGGTCGCGGACCGGGTGGTGATGATGGACGACGGTCAGATCATCGAAGAGGGCACGCCCGAGCACTTCTTCACCAGCCCGACCCACGAGCGGACGAAGGCGTTCCTCTCGAAGATTCTCTAGGTGCACGGATGACATCGGGCGGACGCGGGACCGTCGGCGGGAAGGCCCAGGCGCAGGTCCAGGTCGAGCTCCTCGGCCGCCTGCGACCCGAAGTCGGACGTAGCGGCGGCGACGTGCGGGCAGGGGCGGGGCCGCTGAGCCACGCCAGGGAATCGATGACGTCACGGTGACGCCGCTCCACGCCCTCTTGATCATCGGCGCCGGTCTCGCGGCCGGCGCCATCAACACGATCGTCGGGTCGGGTTCGCTCGTCACGTTCCCGACGCTCCTGGCACTCGGTTACCCGCCCGTCGTGGCGAACGTCGCCAACACGATTGGCCTAGTCCCCGGGGCCGCGAGCGGGGCCGTGGCCTACCGTCGGGAGCTGGTCGGCCAGAAGAGCCGGGCAACCCGGCTGGGCTTCGCCGCCGCCCTCGGCGGTCTCACGGGCGGAGTCCTGCTGCTCGTCCTGCCGGCGTCCGCGTTCGGGCGCATCGTGCCGGTGCTCATCCTGCTGGCGTGTGCGCTCGTCGCGATCCAGCCTCGCCTGTCGCGCGCCCTGGCGGCTCGTCATGGATCCGACCTGGAAGGCTCATGGGTCCTCCCGCTCCTCGTCTACGCGACGGCGATCTACGGTGGGTACTTCGGCGCTGCCCAGAGCGTCATCCTCATCGCGATCCTCGCCGTGTTCATCCCGGATGACCTCCAGCGGCTCAACGGGCTGAAGAACGTGCTCGCGTTCACGGTCAACGGCGTGGCCGCCGTCCTGTTCATCGCCGTTGCCCAGGTGGCGTGGGAGCCCGCGGTCCTCATCGCAGCCGGCTCGATCATGGGAGGTCAGGTCGGAGCGATCGTCGGGCGCCGACTGTCGCCGACGCTCTTTCGCGGGTTGATCATCGTGGTCGGCACGGTCGTGGGCGTCCGCCTACTCATCGGCTGATCATCCATTCCGCCTGCATACCACTCGAGCGCGTCGGGCGATTTGCCTACTGCGCCCTCGAGTCCGTCCGGGGGCGCACCTGCCCACGCAGCACGTCGTCCGCGCTGGCCAGGAACGGCGGGGCGCCTGTCAAGTGCGGGGCCAACCCTTATGCGTCACAGCCGGTTGGTAAGTGCCGGCGACCCTGCATCGACGCCAACTGGGAGATCGTGACTCCACGAGTAACCGCAGCCCGTGTCATCGTCGTGACGGCACTTGACGCACCCGACCTGCGCGTCGAGAGTCGAGTCATGCGCAGCCATCGCTCGATCGCCTTCCTGGCCCTGGTAGCTCTCGTGCTCGGAGCGTGTCAAGCCACTCCGTCACTGATCGCCCCTCGTTCGCCCGTGACGACGGCCGCTACGTCGACCGAGGGCACGCTCGCGGCGGACTGCGCCGCGCTCCACTGGTATCACGTGCGCTCGGCGCTTGAGTCGACCGACCACTACACGTATGGGAGCGTGGACCACATCGTCTCCGATCCGCTGACGGCGGGGTCCGTGGCGCCGCCGTCTGAGGCGTTCGACCGGGTTGTGCTCGGCACCTATCTCGCCCCCGATCGGATGCGCGAAGTCAGCATGTGGACGCCCGTGACCCCGGTGCCCTCGGGCGCGCCCTTCTTCGGTCTCGCCCCCCTGCAATACCCCGACTTCATCCAGATCGGCACGCAAGGCTGGGAGCGCATCCCGCTGGCCGATCCGCTGTGGCACCCCGGCCTCCGAATGCTGGACCAGCGCGGCGGACATGTCGCGACCATCCTCGGGGCCCTCGCGGCAATCGCGCCATGGTCCGTCGGCCGTCCGCTCCCGACCGTTCCGAACGGCCCGACCGAGTGCATCTTCACCGACAACTCCGCGACGGGCGCCGATGGCACTCGTTTCGAGGCGTCGTTGTGGGCCGACCCGGCAACCGCCCTACCGACGCGTCTCCGCATCGACCGAGTGGGCAGGACGGGCTATGTGAGCCATTTCGACATGGCGATCTACACGACTGCCGGGGCCCCAATCGAGCCACCCGCGGCGAAGGAACTGGCAGGCTTGCCCAAGCCGTCGTCGGGCGGGCGACCATGCGCCAGAGCGACGCGTCCCTGCGTCGCCTGACCCCGAGCCCAGGCGAAACTGAGGCGGGTCGGTCTCCTCGTTGCCGTTAGGGCGATAGGACAACGGAAGGTCGTCGAGCCGGCCGAGCTCAACGGTTTCAGGGACTCACCAACCGGCTGTGGCGCACATGGGCCAACCTCCGGTCAGACGGCCACGGCGTACCAGTCAAGCGGCGATTGTCGCAGCCGAGCCCCTGCCTCCGTCCGGGGGCGCCATAGTGACGCAGCCACCATCGGCAACGTCTGCGGCATGAGCCGCGAAGGGCGGCCGTGCGGCCAGAGTCCAGACCACCCGAACGGCCTGCCGGTCGCGAGCTTCCACCCGGTCGACGAGCAGCGCGACGACCTCCTGCACGGCCGCCGAGGTCGTCTCGGCGAAGTCAGGATCCGCCGACGGCGAGGCCAGCGGCCGGCGGTTCGCGGGAACTGGACCAGTCAGGCGTTATGAGGCGCTAGCAGGGGGCCAAGCGTCTGCATCAGGTCCGGCGTGGTGATCGGGTCATCTTCTGTGATCTTGCCGTTGGCGAGCCCGTAGTAGGTGAGACCCCGGCCCGAGATCTTCTCCCCACTGGCGAGTGTGTACGCCCACGTGAAGCGTGCGACGACGGCATCCCCTTCGGCGACCAGATCGGCGATCTTGAACTCACGACCGGGTATGGCCGCAGCCATCCCAGCCAACGTCGCTTTGAAGCCCGCGACGTCCATGCCCCCCATCGCACGGTTCACGTAGTTCGGGGCAAACAGCTCGTCGATCACATCGACGTTGCCACCATCGAGTGTCTCCGTGATGAAGCGACGGACGACGGCCTTGTTCTGCTCAGTAGACATCTCAGAGCCCCCCGTGACCCTTCTAGGCGCGATCACGCCCTGCCCGGAGGGTCGGTCTCGCCATTGGCCCAGCACGACGGTCTGGCGACCGGATCGGTCGCCGCGCTGGTGGGACCTCGCGGTCCGCGGCCACCCTCGGATCGGCGGAGTATGCGTGTCCTGCGAGAGAAGCGCAGCGGGTCAGTGGATTGTCGCGGGAGACGAGACCCGCCGCCGGTCGTCGGCTTCGCTCGTTTGCCGACGCGCTCTCCGAGGCGCGGTGGAGGTAGCTCCGAACGTTGGCCACGGGCATCAGCAGGATTGGTGATGGTGCGTCGGGGCCAACCCGCACGGCGGGTGAGTACCTCAGCCCCTCGCCAGGATCGTCAACGTGCCACGCTCAGGCAGGCGAATTCAGAACAGCGCGCCCAGCACGTTCGTGTATATGAAGTAGAAGCTAACGCTCGCGATGGCCGAGAGAGCCAGCATCAAGGCGATCCCGGGCCCGTTTCGAAGGCGGACGGCTGCGACGATCACGAGGCCGAGTCCGACAGCGACCTCGCCGATCCAGTAGCCCACGGACGTGGTCGCCGCCACCACGGTGAGGCCATACAATCCCTCGCCCAGCAGGATGCCGGCGATGGGAGCGACCCCGGCCGCAGCACGGAGCGGGTTCGGCCCCCGCAGCCACGCAGCGCCGACGCCCAGGGCGGGCCCGGCGATGGCTGCCGCAACGCCCCAGCGGACGAACATCGAGGTCCCGAGCGTGTAGCCGCGGAATTCGGTCGCGAGCGCGTAGCCCGCGAGCATGGCGACGAGCGATCCGAACCCGACCAGGGCGGCCTGTCGCGGGTCCCGTTCGAGCAGCGCGAGGGCGAAGGCGCAGAGGCACCATGAGCCGGACGAGTTGCTCAGGGGCGCCAGCCATTCTGGCAGCGACCCTTGCCCGACGGAGGTGACGAGGCCGATCGCAAGCCCCGCTCCGACTGCGACGAGCAGCATCCGGGTCGAGCTGGCGTTCCCACGCGCGGAGAGACGCGAAACGGCGCCGAGCGTGGCAAGGGCTCGGTCGGGCATCAGAGAGGCGATCTTACCCGGACCCAACGAACCATCCGCCCCTGCGCCCCGCAGCCCGCTCCGTCTCCTTCGCACGGCCGACGGCGGACCCTCGGTCAGGCTTCCGCCTGGGCCTCCACGGCGGACAGCCTCGTGCGCGTGGCGCTGTCCGCCATCGGGTCAGGGTCGCCGCGCTCGCCGGGCCCAGGCGGTTGGGACCCAGCGCCGCTCGATCCGGGCGCGCAGGATCGCCACGATCTCGTCGGGCGGCGTCTCGCGCGGGGAACGATGCGGCCTCCAGCGACAGTCCTCGAGCCCGGCCAGCCTTCCGTCCGTCCCCGTCCTGAACGATGGCTGGTGACGGCGAGGCTCGAGGCTCGTCGGCGGATGGAGCCAGGCCGGCTCAGCGAGGCCGAACAGGCGCGCCTGGCCCGCTAGCGCCAACCGAGCTCCGGGGCCACGTATCTGAGGATGCTCTCGATGGCGTGGGCGTTGTACTCGACGCCGAGCTGGTTCGGAACGGTCAGCAGCAGCGTGTCGGCGGCCTGGATCGCGGTGTCGCCGGCGAGCTCCTTGACGAGGACGTCGGGCTCCGCGGCGTACGAGCGCCCGAAGATCGCCTTCGTCTGCGCGTCGATGTAGCCAACCTGATCCGACTCCTGGTTGCCGCGGCCGAAGTAGGCGCGGTCCCGATCATCGACCAGGGCGAAGATGCTGCGGCTGACCGACACCCGCGGCTCACGTGGGTGCCCGGCCGCGGTCCACGCGTCGCGGAACCGGCGGATCTGCTCCGCCTGGAGTTCGTGGAACGGAACGCCTGCGTCCTCGGTCAGCAGCGTCGACGACATCAGGTTCATGCCCTGTTGCCCGGCCCACTCCGCGGTTGCGCGTGATCCGGCACCCCACCAGATGCGGTCGCGGAGACCGGGCGAATGCGGCTCGGGGCGAAGCAATCCCGGCGGGTTCGGGAACATCGGAGTGGGGTTGGGCTTGGCGAACCCGGCCCCGGAGAGAGCCTGGAGGAAGACCTGCGTGTGCTGGCGGGCCATGTCGGCGTCGGTCGCGCCCTCGGGTGGCACGTAGCCGAAGTGGCGGAAGCCGTCGATGACCTGCTCGGGGGAGCCGCGGCTGATCCCGAGCTGGAGGCGACCGCCGGCAATCAGGTCGGCGGCGCCGGCATCTTCGACCATGTACAGCGGGTTCTCGTAGCGCATGTCAATGACGGCCGTCCCGATCTCGATGCGCTTGGTGCGCGCGCCGATTGCCGCCAGGAGCGGGAACGGCGACGCAAGCTGCTGAGCGAAGTGGTGGACGCGAAAGTAGGCACCGTCGGCCCCCAGGTCCTCGACCGCCTCGGCGAGCTCGATCGACTGGATCAATGCGTCCGAACCCGACCGGACCTGCGTGTGCGGCGACGTGGACCAGTGGCCGAATGACAGGAATCCGATCTTCTTCACGCGCCGAGTCTAGGGCCTATGCCTACCCGCAGCAGCCGGACGGGTTGCGCGCGCGACGCGGGAGGCGACCTTCGAGTACGCTCGCGGCGAGCATGGCGTACGACATCGAGGTACTGACGGCCGCCCCGATGCTCCTCGCCGCCGTGCGCCGGCAGGTCCCGGCCGGCAGCGTGGCCGCGGCCTGGCGGCCGGCGCTCGACCCGGTCTGGGCGTTCGTGCGCCGGCAGGAAGGCCTGTGGTCAGGCGGCCACAACGTCTTTGTCTACCATCACCCGGTGCGACCGGGCGCCCCGATGACGGTCGACTTCGGGGTCCACGTAGCGAACCCGTTCGAGGGCGACGGCGTCGTCCAGTCTGTCCAGACCCCGGCCGGGCGGATCCTGTCCGCGCGACACGTCGGGCCGATCGATCGGCTGGGAGAGGCCCACGCGGCGATCGAGGCCTGGCGCACCCAGCACGGTGGCGTGTTCGCCGGTGTGTCATGGGAGGTGTACGGCGACTGGGGCGAAGACCCCGCCGCCTTCGCGGTGTGGGTGTCCTACCTGCTGGGATGAGCCGCCAAGGCCGGGAATGTCTCCAGCGGCGCCAGTCCCACGGCTCAGCCGAGGGCGGCGAGCAGTGCCCCGTCCAGATCGGCCCAGAGATCCTCGACGTTCTCGATGCCGACCGAAAGGCGGCAGAGGGTGGGGCCGACGATGGAGGCGTCGCCGGCGTATCGCGCGCGGCGCTCGATGAGCGACTCGACACCACCGAGGCTGGTTGCGTGCGTCAGCAGCCGCAGACGCGCCAGGAACGCCTCCGTCTGCTCGACGGTGCCGGCGACCTCGAACGAAAGCATCGACCCCGACCCGTGCGGCAGGACCCGCATGGCGCGCTCCTGCTGCGGGTTCCCGGGCAGGCCCGGGTAGTTCACCGTCGACACGTGTCGGTGCGACGCCAGGCGGCGGGCGAGCTCCGCGGCCGACGCCTCGGCTCGATCGAGCCGGACGGCGAGGGTGCGCAACCCGCGCAGCGCCAGGAAGGCTTCGAGGGCTCCAGGGATCGCGCCGTGGTCGTGGCGGTGGGCCACCAGGGAATCCGCGTGGGTGTCAGCCCGGCACAC
>JADGQK010000084.1 GCA_017881915.1 Chloroflexota bacterium
GAACGACCGCCACGTCACACTCGGGCCCCGGTCGGACGCACCCATCGCGGGGCCTGCCAACGTCGTTGGCCTCCTGCACGAGCGCTGAGGTGGAGCGGAGGATAGCACAAGGCCCCGTGACGACCCGTGCCGAGGACCCAGCCGAGACCGACGGCTCGTCGGGCAGCTCGAATGTCCGGGTTGGCGGGCTGATCTTCCTGGCGATGCTGGCAATCTACGTCGTCAGCAACCCCGACCGGGTCAACTTCTACAACCACTTCGTGTGGCAGGCCTCCGCCTGGCTCGAGGGACAGGCCGGGATCCGCTTCCCGGTCAGCGCCACGTCGACCTCCCCCGGCAACGACTACTTCCAGGATGTCCTCCCGATTCTCGACCCGAACGGGAGCATCCCCGGCCGGGCCCTGATCCCGTTCCCGCCCCTGCCGGCGGTCCTCCTCCTGCCGTTCGTCGCCGTCTTCGGCCTGACCACGAACGCGCAGCTGATCGCGACCTTCATCGGCGCGATCGACGTGGCGCTCGCGTTCTGGATGCTCGGCCGCTTGCCGCTCGATCGCCCCGTTCGGGTAGCCACCACGATCTTCCTCGGTCTGGGTACGGTCCTGTGGTACGCGGCGGAGCTCGGATCCACCTGGTTCCTGGCCCACGTCGTCGCCGTCGGGCTGACCCTGGCCGCGATCGGGATCGCCCTTGGTGCCGATCCCCGGGCCGCGCTTGGCGACGAGGAGGACCCTCTCGCTGAGACGCTGCCCGCCCGTCCCTGGTTCCGCGGCCTGGACCGGCGCCAGCTCCTCGCCGGGCTGCTCTTCGGCCTGGCCTGCACGTCACGCCTGACCGTCGTGTTCGGCGCCCCATTCTTCGTCTTCGTCGGTGGCGGCGGCTCGTGGCCTCGCCGGGCGATTGCCGCGGGAATCGGGACGGCCATCCCGATCGGAGCCTTCCTGCTCTACAACCTGATTGCGACCGGCCACCTGATGCACCCGGGCTACGACTACCTCTACAGCCTCGAGACGGGGGCGTATCCGCAGCTGAATTACCACGCCGACTGGGCGATCGAGGATCCCCGCTATCTCATCCAGAACCTGCCCCTGATGATTGCCGGCCTGCCGGATATCCTTCGGCCGTGCACCGACCCCAACGCGGCCCGCGGGCTGTTCAGCGTGAGCTGCCCGCTGATCGCCCCGCGCGATGTCGGGATGGGCCTCCTCCTGACCAGTCCCGGCTGGCTGCTGGGCTTCCTGTCGCTGCGCTGGTGGGGCTTCGACCGGCTGGTCTCGGGCAGCGCGATCGCGGTCGCGGCCATCGCCACGGTCAACCTGATGCACTTCAGCCAGGGCTGGGTCCAGTTCGGCTATCGCTTCAGCAACGACTTCGCGCCGTTTGCCCTGCTCCTCGTCGCGCTGGCCCTCCAGGCGACCCGCCGGCGTGGGATCGGCTACGGGTTGATCGGGGTCTCGGTGGCGATCAACCTGTGGGGGGTGATCTGGGGTCATCTGCTCGGCTGGTGAGCCGGGGGCGCGGACCGTGCTGACTGGGCGGCGGTCCTGGGCCACGAAGGCGGCCGCCTGGCTCGCTGCAGTGGCGCCCGCCTTGCTGGCGGCGGCCGTGGCCTTCGTCCTGGCCCTCCGGACGCTCCTGCCGGGGCTCTACCTGTGGGACACCGGCGAGCTCCAGACGATCGGGCCGGTCCTGGGCACGGGCCACCCGACCGGCTTTCCGGCGTGGGTCATCCTGGGCTGGTTCGCCTCGGTCGTGCTCCAGCCATTCGGAGATCCGGCCTTCCGGATGAACCTCCTGTCGGCGATCCTGGGCGGGGTCGCCGCGGGAGCCACCGTCCTCCTCGTCATCCGGCTGACCGGGCGACGCTGGGTCGGGCTGGCGGCCGGCCTGATCCTGGCCACCACCCCAATTGCCTGGCAGATCGCCAGCCAGGCCGATGTCCATGCCCTCCACCTGGCGCTCGTCGCGATCCTGCTCGGCCTGCTGGTCGACTGGGAGCACCGCCGTTCAGCCGCCGCGCGAGACGGCCTTGACCACCGGGCCGACCGCAGCCTGGTCGCGGCCGCGATCGTCTTCGGGATCGCCCTGGCGAATCACAACCTGAGCCTGCTGCTCATCCCGGGCATCTGCCTGTTCGTGCTGGCGGTGGAGCCGGAGATCGTCCGGCGGCGACGCTTCCTGTGGGGCTGCCTGGCTGCCGCGCTGATCACGACTGCGCTGCTCTACCTCGAGCTGCCGCTGCGCGCCGGGCTCTTCCGTGCGCCGCTGGTGTACGGCCACCCCGAGACCCTGCCCGGCTTCGTGTACGTCGCCCTGGGCGCGCAGTTCGCGGGCAGCATCAGCGGGCCACTTGCCCATCTGGACCTGAAGCTCGCCGATCTCGCGGCCATGGCCTGGGCCCAGTTTGGACCGCTCGCCTGGCTGATCCCGATCGGACTGGTCGTCACCGTGATCCGTCGACCGCGCTACGCCCTGCTGACGGTGCCCAGCCTGGTGATCACCAGCTGGTTCGCCGAGTCGTACACGAACGCCGAAGTCTGGCGCTATCAGCTTGGTCCGGCGCTGATCGCGGTCACCTGGCTGGCGATCCTGGCGGCCGAGGCCGTGAGCCTGATCGAGCGGGCGGCCGATCGGGCGCCGGCCGGATCGCTCCTGTGGTCCCTGGGCGCCGCGGTCGTCGACGGCGTCCGCGGTCGGGCCAGCGTCCTCCTTGAGGTCAGCCTGGTGGTCGTCCTCCTCGTTCCCTCTGCGACCTCGATCCCGGCTCGCACGGAAGTGGTCGATCGCAGCGCAGACCTGGTCGCGCCGCACTGGCTGGCCGCGGTCCTGCCCAAGCTGGACCCGAACGGAGTCGTGGTCTCCTGGTGGAGCTACTCAACCCCGCTATGGTACGCACAGGACATCGAAGGCAAGATCCCGGGCGTCTGGATCGTCGACGATCGGACCCGGTTGGACGAAGGACTCGGAAGTGTCTCGGACGTGATCGACAACAACCTCGGCCGGCGGGCGGTCTACCTCGTCCGCCTGCCGGACGAGGTAGCCACCCTCGAGGCCCGCTACCACCTGGCCCTGATCGACTCGACCGAGCTGAGCCAGCCCGTCTACCAGGTCATCGGCCGGATCGGAGGGCAGCCCTGACGAACGAAGCAGCGCGACTGACGGAGCTGTCGTATTTCTTCCCGGCCCACAATGAAGAGGGCAACGTTGAGGCCCTCGTTCGCGACGCCCTGGCTGCCCTCCCGACACTGGCCGAGCGGTTCGAGATCATCGTCGTTGACGATGGCTCGAGCGACCGGACCGCTGCCCTGGCCGACGGGCTGGCCGAGGCCCACCCGGGAATCGTCCAGGTCGTCCATCACCCGACCAACCAGGGCTACGGAGCTGCGCTGCGCTCCGGCTTTCGTGTCGCCCGATTCGATTGGGTGGGCTTCACCGACGGCGACCGACAGTTCCAGGTGGCCGACCTCGGACGGCTGACCGCCAGGATCGCGGAACCGGACCGACCCGACGTCGTCGTTGGCGTCCGGATCCAGCGGGCCGACCCGCTGATCCGGACGCTGTATGCCAGGTCCTACCGGCTGGCGAACCGGATCTTCTTTGGCCTGCGGGTCACCGACGTCGATTGTGCCTGCAAGCTGTTCCGGCGCGGGTCGCTGCGGGGCCTCCGGGTGGAATCGGGCGGAGCGTTCTTCTCGGCTGAGCTGCTCATCAAGCTACGCTCCGCGGGTCGCTCGGTCGTCGAGGTCGGCGTCCCCCACTACGCCCGGACCGTCGGTTCCCCAACCGGCGCCCGGCCGGCGGTGATCCTGCGGGCCGTCCGCGACTTCTGGAACCTGCGCCTGCGGCTATGGCTGAATTCGAGCCGGGCGATCGGTCGGGGCGCCCCAATCCTGGGTGACGACTGAGGAGGGCTGTCGCTGGCTCGGCCGATCAACGCGCTCCAGGCCTCACCCGCCGCCGCTCGAACTGAATCGGCCGTGGGATAATCGGGGCATGGCCGGCGAGCTGATCGAAGTCGTGGTCGAGAGCGTCCGGGTCCACATGCCCTCGAGCAACCACGTGGTGATCCTCAAGGAGGTTGAGCGCGAGCGCTACCTCCCGATCTGGATCGGGCCATGGGAGGCCAACGCGATCGCGATGCGCCTGCAGGGGGTGTCGCCCGAGCGACCGCTCAGCCATGACCTGTTCAGCACGATCCTGGAGGGCCTCGGCGCGACGATCGAGCGGGTCGTTATCGCGACGCTGGCCGAAGAAACCTTCCACGCCCGGCTGTTCATCCGGGCCAACGGGGCCCTGCTGGAGATCGACTCCAGGCCATCCGATGCTCTGGCCCTTGCAGTTCGGGCCGGGGTCCCGATCTTCGCCTCCGAGGCGGTCCTGGAACGCGCCGGCGTGAGTCCCGACGCCGCCGTGGTGGCCTCGCTCGGCGGTGAGCTCGAAGAGGGCGAAGAGTCGACCGATCCGCGCCTGGCGGTCTTCCGCGAGTTCGTGAACTCGCTCGACATGGACCCCGAGAGTCGCGAGGGCCCAACGCCCGAGTAGGCCGGCTGGGAGCGACGGCTCGGGGCCACGGTAGCCCGGGGCCCGGCTCAGGGCTTCTTCGTCGGCGTCGGCTTCTTCGTCGGCTTGGGCTTGACGATCGGCGAGGCCGACGGGGACGAGGACGGCGCGACCGACGGTGATGCCCCGGCCTCGGGCACGGCGACCAGGGTCGAGCTCACCAGCCGGTTCTTGTCGATCCAGTAGAGCGAGGCCGGGCCGCCGTTCGTGCCGGGCACGATTGCGATCCCGCGCAGGTCCGACCATGACGAGTCGGCGCCGGCCAGGTGGTACTGCTCGACGATGTTGCCGGTGTCCTTGTCGATGGCGACGACCCGCTGGTTGGGCTGGTCGTAACCGTAGATCAGGCCCGTGTCCCGGTCGGTGCCCGTCGTCAGCAGGGTGTACTGCGGGGCGCTGCGCAGGATCTCGTCGCCAGGGTCACCCGCCTTCCAGCCCTGGGCCGCGCCGTTGATGAACCGGTTCAGCGTGCCGTTCTGGGTGACGTAGATATCGCCGTCGATGACCATCGAGTTGACCGCCGAGACGTCCTGCGGATTGGCCAGGCGTCCGGTGGAAGAGGCCGGGAAGCTACCGTCGAGGGCCGGCGTGTAGACGATGATGTTGCGCTGGGAAGGGTCGACCACGTACAGGTTGTAGAGGCCCTGGTTGGCGTTGCGCACGAAGGTGCCGATGCCCCGGATGTCGTTGCCCCAGCTCGACGAGTTCCGGACGATCACCCGGACGATCGTGCCCCGACCGGTGGCGTCGGCGGGCCGCCAGCGCCACAGGACGTTCTTTGCGTCGAGGATCAGCAGGTCGGGCCCGCCCACGGAGACGAACAGCGGAACGTCGACGCGGACGCCCCTGACGAGCTCCCCGGCGTGGGCGACCACCACGGCCTGGCCGGTTTTGAGATTGATTCGATCGACCGACTTGTTGGCCTGGTCGAGGACATACGGCGCGCCATCCGGGCCGAGGACGAGAGAGCTCAGGTTGACCGGCGGAGTCGCCTTGGCGAACGAGAAGGCCTGGGTCGAATTCACCGCAAGCATGCGGTACAGCTCATCAAGCCCCGCCTTGGCCTGGGCTCGCAGGGGCGCCGTGACCGCGCTGGAGATCCCGGCCTTCTCGGCCGCGGCGAGTTGCGTCCAGGCGTCGTCCAGGAGCTGCTGCGCGCGGCTTCGGTCGTTCTTGACGAGGTCTACGCCTGGCCCGTTCACCTGGGCCAGGTCGCCCTGGGCGGCCTGGAACGCACGCTGGGCGGCCGTGATTGACTGCAGGTCCCCGCCGGGGGTGCTCTTGAAGAAGCTGACGACCGAGATCGCCGAGACCAGGACGAGGGCCAGGACGACGAAGGCGAGCACGGCGATCGCCGCCCGACGCTGGGTTTCGACCCGGCTCGAGGCTGGCGTCACCGTGCGCTGCCCCGGACGGCGGCGGGGCAACCGGTCGAGTACGCGGCCGAAGCCGCGGCCGACCGCGCCGCCCGCCGCGGCAGTCGCTCGGCCGGCCGTTTCCTGGATCGAGTTGGCCGCACCCGAGAAGCTATCGGCGAGCGGAATCGGCGAGCGATCGGGCACGCCGGCCAGGGGCTCCCGGGCCTGGACCGGCACGAGGCGGCGCTGGCGGGTCGTGGCCGAGACTTCGGTTGCCTCGATCGCGATCGCCGCGTCGCTGCCGGTGCCGCCGGCGGCCACGAAGTGGGCCTGCAACTGCTCCATCGCGGACTGGGGATGGAGGGTCAGGAGAGCATCCTTGAGGGCGTCCACGCCGAGTCGGGCGACGAGGTTCTCGGAAGCGATCACGAGCGAGTCGCCAACGTTGATCTCACCTCGCCAGACGCTCGGCTCGAGGTCGTTCGAGGGCAGGCCGCGTGCCCGGTTCGAATCGGGCAACGTGGACAGTCGGGCCTGCCGGACGAGGAACGCCTCGGCCGGCCCGACGGTCACCACGTACAGCTCATTGCCTCGAACCACAGCCAGGCCCACGCCAAGCGGGCCGTTTGCCTCGTCGCTCTTGTCACCGCCCAGGCGGTCGCGCTGGTGGAGGATCTTCTTGTTGGCGGCCCGGATTGCCTTCTCGAGGCAGACGACGATCCCGGCCGACTCGTCGTAGTAGTACGCGTCCCGGATTGCCTCGGCCACCATCCGGGTGGCTTCACCAACGCGCGGCCCGTTCGTCCGTGCGGTCGCGACCAGGTACAGGCTGCCCTTCGAGCGGACGACGCTGCCGATCGTCGGCTCGAACGACAGGATCGCGTCGGGCGAGCCGGGGAGGCGCGCCGCGTCGGCGGCGTAGCCGAGCTTCATCTGGAGCCGAACGGCCATGCGGGCCTCAGTGGTCAGGCGGGTCAGTCAGAAGGCGTCCGGGTGATCGGCCCGTCTGGGCTCGACCCACCGAGGCGGCTGGCAGGTGGGCCGGATTATACCCGGCGGACGACCACCCTCAGCTCGCGGGCCAGAAAGCCACCCGGAGCGGCCCGGAAGGCCGCCAGGAGCTCGGGCGCGCGCAGCCGGAGCTCCTGGCCCACGATCGGGGCATCGGCCTCGACAAGGAGCACGCCACCCTCCGCCTTGACCAGCCGGCAGGCGCCGGCAGCGGGTGGGACCCGCTCGGCGACGAGCGCGTCCCAGGTGGCCCCGGCCCGGGCGAGGCGTAGCTCGTCCTCGAGCCCGAGCCGTCGGGCCGCCTCGGGAATCAACTCGCCGATTCGCTCCATCGGCCGCCGCCGGCTCCGGCCGGAACCACCCTCGTCGCTCATCCCAGGCCCTGTTCGCCGACGAGGGTGGCGCCGCCCGGCCCGGTTTCCACAGCCCAACTCGTCGCGCGCGCCCGCAGGGCCGGATCAAGGTCGTCGAGCGTGGTGGTGGTGATCAGCGCCTGGGGCAGTGCCGCAATCCGCCGGACGAGGTGTGCGCGGCGGTCCGGATCGAGCTCGCTGAACACGTCATCGAGCAGGAGCAGCGGCGGGCGGCCGTCAAGCTCGGTCAGCAGGTCCAGCTCGGCCAGCTTCAGGGCGAGGATCGCGGTCCGTTGTTGCCCGCGAGAAGCGAAGCCGGCCAGGTTCCGGACGACATCATCCTGGTCCAGCTCGAAGACGAGGTCGTCGCGATGTGGACCGATCAGCGTCGAGCCGTTCCAGACCTCCTTTTCGGCAGTCTCGGCCAGCCTTCGGGCGAGCGCATCACGGATCGACTCGCCGGGTTGGGCTGGTGCGTTCGTCTCGTAGCGCAGGATCAGTCGACCCTCTTCGGGAGCGATCTCCCGATGCGCCGCCCGGAGCGGTTCGGCGATCGCCTCGAGCAGGGCCAGTCGGGCACCCACGACCGAGGCGCCCGACTCGAGCACGGCCGTGTCCCAGAAGCGGAGCTGCTCGCGGGTCGCCTGCTCCTCGCGGATTGCCCGGAGGAGGCTGTTGCGCTGCTGGAGCGCCCGGCCGTACGACGCCAGGTCGGCCGCGTAGACCGGTGACCGGCCGCTCACCAGGCCATCGAGAGCGGTCCGCCGCAGGCCGGGCGAACCGGCGATCAGGAGCATCTCCTCGGGGGCGAAGAGGACAACTCGAAGGGTTCCGGCCAGGCTGGTTGCCCGCCGGGGCACTCCGTTCACCCGGATCCGCTTGCGCTGGCCGCCGGCGCCATCCCGAAGGAGGGCCACCTCGAGGGTTGAACCGCCGCCGGACGAGCCACCGTCGACGACGCCCTCCACCCGGGCCAGGTCGGCGCCCCAGCGGATCATCTCGGCGTCGGTTGGGGTGCGATGTGAATGGCCCGAGGCCAGCACGAAGATCGCCTCGAGCAGGCTCGTCTTGCCGGCGGCGTTGGGGCCGTGGACCAGGTGCGGGCCGGGTCCAAGCTCCAGCTCCAGGGCATGGTAGCCCCGCAGGTCGGCGAGGCGGAGACGCTCGAGCAGGGGGGTTCGATCCGGAGCGCCCGGCAAGTCTGCCGGTGTCCGAGTGCCTCTAGGAGGTGGTGCGAACCGGCATGACCACGTGAGTGTACGTGTCGTCGCCGATCGGTCGGAAGACGCCCGGCGAGAGCGGGCCATTGAGCTCGATGGCGAACTGCTCGGCGGTCACGTTCTGGAGAACGTCCGAAAGGTAGCGCGAGTTGAACGCGATCGTCGTGCCGTCGCCCTCGACCGTGGCCTCGACGAGGCCCTCGTTGTCGCCCACCTCGGCGGCTGCAGTAACCACCACGCCGCCCCCATCCGGGCTGACCTGGAGCTTGACGATGTTCGCTGCGGCGTTGGCGATGAGGGCGGCCAGCCGGACGGCCTGGAACAGCTCATCACGGTCGACTACGGTGCGGGTCGTGTGGCCCTTGGGCAGGACCTGCTGGTAGTTGGGGAATTGGCCATCGATCAGCCGGCTGACCAGGTCGATGCCCTCGAGATGGAAGAGGACCTGGTTGCGGGCCGGGGCGAGCATCACTTCGACCGGGTCGTCGGTGTCGTTGAGCACCCGGGCCAGCTCGTTGAGTGAACGGGCCGGGACCACCAGGCTGGTGTCCTCGACCGGATCGAGCGTGGCAATCGTCTTCACCGCGATCCGGTAGTTGTCGGCCGCCGCCAGGGTCAGCTGCTCTCCCTCGAAGCGCCACAGGACACCGGTCAGGATCGGCCGGGCCTCGTCGCTCGCGGCCGCGAAGGTCGTCTGGTTGAGGGCGTGCTTGAGAACCTTCTGGGAGATCCGGGTGGTCGGCCGCTCACCGGCCGTGGGGATCGCCGGGAACTCTTCGGCGTCGATCCCCTTGACGTGCGATTCGAAGCGGCCACAGCGGATCCGCAGCGTGTCGCTCGCCTGGAGCTCCAGCTCCACCCGCTCACTTGACGGCAGGCCTGCCACGATGTCGGTCAGGAGGCGGGCCGGCACGGTGATCGCGCCGTCCTTCTCGATCTTGCCGGGTACCCAGTAGGTGATCCCGATCTCGAGATTCGTGGCGGTGAGCTTGAGGCCGCCGTCCTCGGTTCGGATCAGGACATTGCCCAGGACGGGCAGCGTGCTGCGGGTAGACACGGCACGACTCACGACCGACAGGCCGCGTGCGAGGTTCTCCTGCATGACTGACACATTCACGGGGGATCTACTCCAGGAACTCGAGGACCGGGGCTCAACCGGGGTTGTCCGGCGCGGGTTCGGCGCCGATGCCCGGTGGTTTATTCGCTGGGGATTCAATCAAATCTATCTTAGTCCGTCATCATCACCATCATCCTGTTGATGCTGTGGACGGTCGCGCTCAACCGGGCACGAATTCGAGGTGGACGACCCTCGGCCGCCGGTGGACGAGGACGGCCGAACCGGGGAGGGGCCGGTGGCCGCGATGTGGAGCTTTCGACTCGGCTCCGAGGATGGGCCGGGACGCCCCAATCCGAGGCCCCGGCCGCGCCTCGGCTTCTCCACAGTCGGACCCGGTTCTCCACGGAAATCGCCGCCTTATCCACAGGAACCGGTGGAATTCGAAGCCGTGAACCGAGCCGATGGACCGGGCCAGACCCCGTGCGGTGCGACCGCCGGGACGTCGGATCGGCGGTCAATCGGCGTAGATCAACTCGCGCACGGCGGCGATCTCGCGGCGCAGCTCCTCGTTGGCGGCCGTCTCCCGGTTGATCTTGTCGCAGGCGTGGAGGACCGTGGAGTGGTCCCGCCCACCGAGCTCGGCGCCGATCCGCAGCAAGGACACGTCGGTCTCCTCGCGCATCAGGTACATCGCGATCTGGCGGGGTACGACGATCGCGCGGTCCCGTTTCTGGCCCTGGAGAGCGTCCATCGGGACGCCGTAATAGTCGGACACCACCCGGGCGATCCGCTCGGGTGTGACCTGGCGCTTCTTCGGGTTGTAGATCACGTTGGCCAGGACGGCCTGGGCCAACTCGATGCTGATCGGCGTCGAGCTCATGCTGGCGTACGCCACGATCCGGTTGAGCGCGCCCTCCAGCTCGCGGATGTTGCTGACAACCTTGCGGGCAATGAACTCGAT
>JADGQK010000157.1 GCA_017881915.1 Chloroflexota bacterium
AGGCGAGTCTGCCGGACCGACGAGGCAGATGCGGAGAGCCAACCGTCACCCAAGGGAGTCCGACTGACCTACGTACGCAGTGGCCCCCGGTCGAGGGGCATGGGTCCACTCGGGAACGGAGAGGATCGCGCCCAGCGGGGAGCCGGGGGCCGTTGGTGAGGCTACTCCGATCCTGACGGCACCCGCTGGTCATGAAACGGAAGCGGCCCCCGGTCGCCGCCCTCCCTTCCGCCCGGGGGAAGGCGGGAGGGCGCGCTTCAGAGCGATGCCGGGGGCCGAGGACCGATGTTCGACGGCTACCCTGATGCTTCGCTGAATGGCCGCGCTGCTGGACGCCCGCGGCTTGTGGGGTCACCCGATCCTCCGCTGACCGTCCTAGACTCTCCAACGGCCCCCGGCCCGCTCCGCCCTCTGGGGAGGGCGTGAGTCTCCCGGACCGGGGGCTCTTCCTTTTGGCTTGCCACGCGTGCCAGACTCAGTACGGCCCCCGGCTCCGCACCGAGCGCTCCGCTGTCAGCGACACCTCCGTGCTCGTGAGGATGGGACGCGCACCGGGCGTCCGGAGGCCGTCGACGCCGAACCGTCGGCCCGTGTTTCCGGCGGAGTGGCGTCGGGAGCGTATGCTCCCCGTCCGGCCTTGAGCCAGCGGGAGCGTACCCCTCCCCGCCCGAGGACGACGAGGTAGCGCCCCATGGCAAGGTTCGACGTCGGCACCACGATCAAGCGACCCGTCGAGGACGTCTTCGCCGTCCTGAGCGACTTCTCGAACGGGTCGAAGTGGTCCTCAGGCGCCTCAGAGCCCCCGAAGAAGACCTCGGACGGGCCGATCGGCGTGGGGGCGACGTGGCACTCCATCGGCAAGGCCGCCGGCCGGAAGATTGAGGGCACCTTCGAGTACATCGAGTTCGAGCCCAACCGGAAGATCGTCTCCACGACCACGAAGCCCTTCCCGATCATGGTCACGACCACGACCGAGTCGGTTGCCGGCGGCACCCGTGTCAGCCAGACCGTCGAGGCGCAGCCCGGCGGCTTCTTCAAGCTGGCCGAGCCGCTCGTCGTGACGATAACCAAGCGCCAGTTTCAGAGCGACCTCGACAACCTCCGGGACCTCATGGAAGCGAACGCGCTGTAGTCGGTGCCGGCAACCTCGCCCACGAGGCCTATGGGCCGATCTCTGACGCCAGGTCGTCGTCGCGGGCCACTCTCGGGAACGGCCCGCCGGTCGACGCGCTAGTCCTGGAGGTGCGCCTCAAGGAAGTAGAGGTACTTGTCGGCGCACCGGCTGATCTCGGTGAACAGGTCCGCCGTGTTGGCGTCGCCGAGCTTGTCGGTCTCGTCGGTCGCCTCGCGGGCCGAGTTCGTGAAGGTCGACAGCCGCTTCGCCACCGCCCTGACGTAGTCCATGCTGTCGGTGATGTCGGTGGGAAACTCCGGCAGAGTGCTTGCGCCGGCAGCCATCCGCACGGTTCCGGTCGCGTACCCGCCGAGGGCGGTGACCCGTTCGGCCAGCTCGTCCACCCACTCGGCGGCACGTTCGGCGATCTCATCAAACAGCTTGTGCAGCTGCCAGAAGTCGGAGCCCTTGACGTTCCAGGGCGCCTGCTTCACCTGGCTCTGCAGATCGAACGACTCGGCCAGGTGCTGGTTGAGGATCCGGACGACCTTCGCGCGGAGCTCGGCCGGGATGTCGACGCTTGTGGTGAACGAGCGGACCCGTGCTACCTGGGTGGCCATGGCTGCTCTCCTCGTGATGTCGGTCGGGATCGGGGCGCACGGTCGGAAGCCGGCGCGGCACCCTTGGCGCAACGCCGGCCACCTCCGAGCGGGTGGATCAGCCCTTGTCCTTGGGCTCTTTGAGGGCGTCCTGGAGATCGCCCAGGCCCTCCTGACCGGCGCCGTGGACCTGCTTCGCCTTGCCGTGGATCTCCTGGCCCTTGTTGCCGGTCACCTTGCCGGCGACTTTCTCCACCTTGCCCTCGGCCTTGTTGACGGTTCCCTTGACGTGCTCGTCGGTCATGTCCGTGGTCCTTCCTGGTGCTCCCGGGTCGCCCCGTCGGATGGCCGGCGGTGGCGACGGGTCCGCGCGGCCCAAGAGCGGCCCAAGACCGAGTGTCTCCCCGTGACGCGCCAACGTCATGACAGCGCGTCACGCGTGGGTGAGCACGGCCCGTCCGCGTCCGGGTTGCGACGCGGTTGATCAGACCGCCAGTGTGCGGGCCCGCGACCGCCGCGTCATGACGCTCTGTCACCGCACGGCACCGCGACCGGGACGCCCGCGAGCCCCGGGTGACGGTGTCGGGTGCGGGGGTCGTCACGTCGTCCAGCCCGTCGCGATGTCGCGGCGGGCATCGGATCGTGGAGAGAGCCGCGAGGGGCGCTACAGCGGCGAGCCGTTGAAGACGATGGCGAGCCGACCGCCGCCCTCACTCGGCGCTTTGAGCTTGCTGATCATGTGCTGGAGGAATAGGAAGGAGCCGTCGTTGATGCGCGGGAGGCGGGCGCCAGCACGGCGCCGAGCAGTCATGTCACCGGCTGTTCTGCAACGCGAAGATCGAGGCCGATGAGGACCGATGCTGCTGCTCGCCGTTCCACACGACGTTGCCATCGTGGAGTGATCCGGCGGCAGACATTACGCGGACCAAGTCCTTTCTGGACGGACCGACGCCCGTCGTATTGGACCCAACATTGAGGCCCCCGGGTCACCCCGAGGGCCTCTGCGCGATCGGTGCGCAACGCTCTGCGCTACTCATGACCCCCACACGAAGCGGTCAAGCGTTACGACAGTTCACCCTCGGGTTCCACATGGCGAACATGCCGCTCGGGTTCGGATCCCAGACCCATGCGTGCAGGCTGTAGAAGTCCGGCAGTCCGAAGCGGTTGCCGGCGGGCGT
>JADGQK010000003.1 GCA_017881915.1 Chloroflexota bacterium
AGACGACATCCTCGACCGGCTCGGTCTGGGCCGCCGGCACCTGGCCAGGCTGGCGGCCGGGCCGGAAGCGGCCGAACCTGACGTTGACGAGGGCGACGCCGCCGAGGATCAGGGCGCTGGCCAGGAAGATCCGGGTATCGATCGTCTCGCCCAGGACCAGCACGCCCAGGGTGACACCCACAACCGGCATCAGGTACGTGATGAGCGAGAGCCGGGTCGGTCCGAGGCGGTGGACGAGACGGAAGTAGATCAGGTAAGCACAGGCCGAGCCGAGCACGCCCAACCAGGTGACGGCGAGGATCGCCTCTGGACGGCTGGGCAGGTGGATCGGGCGCTCGAAGACCGCGGCGAGAACGGCGATGATCACGAACGCGATCGACACCTGGAAGAAGGCCGGGATCATCGGGCGGAGCCCCCGGACCTGGTGCCGGACGAAGACATTGCCGCACGCGTATGCGAACGACGAGCCAACCAGCGCCAGGTCGCCGATCCAGGCCTGATCGCCCGCCGGTGAACCGAGACTATGGCTCACGAGTACCAGGACTCCACCGAAACCGATCGCCAGGCCGACCAGGCGGTTGAGCGAGATCCGCTCGTCATCCAGGGCCAGGGAGGCCAGGATCAAGGTGAACAGGGGGGTCATTGCCTGCAGGACGGCGGCCATCCCGGAGTCGATATAGCGCTCGCCCCACGCGATCAGGCTGAACGGGATGACGATGTTCAGGCACGCCATCACGACCAGCCTGGCGTAGGTCAGGCGATCGTGCGGCAGCTTCTCGCGGGCGACCGCAACGACGGTCCCCAGCACCACCGTGGCGATCCCCAGCCGGCAGGCGATCAGCGTAAACGGACTGAGTGACTGGATTCCGATCTTGATGAACAGGTAGCTGCTGCCCCATGCGAGCGCCAACCCGAGGAACAGCGCCCAGTCAAGCCGGCTGATGCGGTTCGTCATTCGCGGCATGATAGCCGGGCTTGGCCTACTCGGCTAGGCCATTCTGATCGCGCCGGCTCGGGCTACAGCGCGCAGTCGCCGGGCGTACCCGTCGAATCGGTCGCGGCGGGAGCTTCCGGCGGCACCTCACCCGTCCAGATCGTCAGGCGACCACAGGAGAGATCGAAATCGTACCGCCCGGACTGGCCGCTGGCCGCAGCTCCGGTCCCGGCAAACGCGCTGGCGAGGATGTTCCCAGACGATGTCCGCAGCTCGACGGTCCACGGCAGCGGCGGCAGCGCCGCGCTGCCCGGGATGGACTCGGACCCCCCAGGCGGGACATCGGCGACGGGTTGCCCGTTGACGACGAGCCCCACGGTCAGAGTCGTGCCATTGGCGACGCTCAGCTTCGGCAGGGACGACGCAGCCGGTGCGGCAGCACACGCGACGACCACGGCACACAGCAGGGCGATGGCGATTGTCTTCATGGCTTAGCGGAAGTAGCCGGTCACATCGAGGATGAGGTTCGCGGTCTTGCCGGCGTGTGACTCAAGGACGAGCCACAGGGAGCCGCCCGGGCCGATCGGCACGGTCACCCCGTTCGCCCGGTTATCGCCGGTCGGGAAGTTGAGGGTCGAAGTGGTCGGGTTGGCGTCCGAGGTGGGTGTGATCGCAATCGCGCCGGCCGCCGTCTGGCCGGTGACCGTCAGGTTGCCCGTCAACGCCCGGGCATCGGTCGGGATGCCCCAGTGACCGCTTGCCGCGAGGTCCCGGGGGACCGACGAGACGAACACGCCGGTCTTGCCGGAGTTGGCCACGCCTGCTCGCGTGTCCATGATCCGGCCCGGGTTCAACGGGTAGAAATGCTGCCCGGTCAGGTCCGCCACGTAGTAGCCGGTCAGGTCGAGGACCACGTCGGTCCGGGCTCCCGCCGCGGAGACATACACGATCGAGAATTGGTGGTCCACGTTCAGTGGCGCCGTGAAACCGTTCGCCCGGTTGTCGCCGGTCGGGAAGTTCAGGTTGGAGATCGGTGGCGCGGAGGTCCGGTCCGGGGTAATCGCGAGGTAGCCGGCCTTCGTCTGGCCGGTCACGGTCAGGTTGCCGGTGATCGCGCTGGCCGCCACCGGAACGGTCAGGCCGTCACCGATGGTGAACGTCTGGGGCACGCCCGTCAGGAACTTCGCTGGCGTGCCGCCGGGCTGGCCGGTGCCGGACCTCGAGTCGAGCAGCCGGGTCGGGGTCGCCGGGTGGTAGGTTGCACCACTGTCGTCAGGCAGGAAGTAGCCGGTCACGTCGAAGATCAGATCGGTCGTCTTGCCGGCGCTGGCCACGTAGGTCATCGCCAGGGTTCCTGCCCTTGAGAGCGGCACGGTCACGTTGTTCGCCCGGTTGTCACCCAGCGGGAAATTCACCGTAGACGAGGACGGGCTGTTCTGGGCGGTTGGCGTGACCACCACGTATCCGGCGGCAGTCTGGCGGGTGACGGTCACGTTGCCCGTGACGGCGACGGCGTTGGCCGGGATCGGGGTCAGGCCGCTGACCTGGAACGTGCGGGCCGCCGAGGACACGAACTTGCCGATCAGGTGCGACGCTCCGGAGCCGTTGCGGCTGTCGACGATCCGGGTTGGTCCGATCGGGAAGTATGTCGTCCCGGTCGTCTGCCCGAGCTGATCGACGAAGGTCGACCAGTAGCCCGTCCCGACGCTGTAGGCATTCGCCTGCCACACGGCGGTCGCGATCTGGGGGTCCTGGGCGAGCCCCACGTAGGTGCCCCATTCCGTGCCAGGGTACGTGCCTGTGCCGGCGACCAGCTGAACCGGTGCGCTCAGGGCATTGATGTCGGTCGGACCCTGGTACTGCTGGTACGACGATGGGTAGTTCGGGGCGGCACTGTTCGATTGCGAGTAGACGACGTCGAGCGTCCCGTCCCCGCTGATCCCGATGCCCGGCTCGTAGCTGTCGAAGCTCTTCCTGGCCAGCAGGAAGTCCTGGGTCTCGGTGGGTGGAGTGACCTGGGTGGCGAGGCTCGTGTTGAGCTGGGTGACCCGGACGCAGTCGCGCTGGCCGCTGTCAAGGTTCGGGGTGCACGGATAGGTGATGGTCCAGGTGAGCCTGCCAGCCTGCCACAGGGCGTCCTGGGGGTTGCCGTCCACGGCGTTCACGATCGTAGCCGGCGATCCAGGCTGATGGGGCGCCGGCGGATCCGCGAACGGGGCGACCAGCCCGTCCTGGGTCATGTCCCAGCTGGCGCCCACCGCGACGACGACTGACTTCGTTGTCGTTCCCGTGAAGGTTGTCACGATGACGTCGTCCGGCAGTGCCCCGCTCATGGGATCTGCCGCGGATGCTCGAGCGACGACGTACAGGGTCGTGCTCGTGGCGGGCGTCTGGAGGGCGGCCCGCACATGCGCAACTGGTGCGCCGGCCAGGTACTCGGTGGCGAGCAACGTCGAGGACTTGTGGGCAATCGCGTCGGCCCAGTTCGCGATCAGGATGTCCCCGCCATCGAACGTCAGCGCCGAATCGGCGCAGGATCCATCGCCTTGACCGCCGTCGCCGTGGGTCATCGAGGACAGGTCGCTCGTCATCGCCAGCTTGTCGGTCGACGTGCCCAGCGACGGGTCCACGGGAACCAGGTTGTCGTACACCCAGGCGTACAAATCCCAGGCGCCGTTCGGATCCGTCGTCGTGGAGACGGCCAGGACGATGTAGCCATGGCCGAACGTGGCGCTCGCATCGGGCGTGCAGTCCCAGCTGAGCTCGGTCGCCACGAACCGGCCGTGGAGGCTGTCGTAGATGATCCGCGGCTGGCGATCGAAGAAGCCGGCCCGCAGCCCGAAGAAATCTGAAACCGTGATGTTGAGGGCGGCCGTGCCGTTCCGATTCGTGATCCGCATCTCCGTGTTGGCGATCTGGACCACCTGGTCGGGGCCGACGGCAACGGTCGAGTTCGCCGGTTCGGCGCTCGTATCCGCCTGGTTGCCGGCGGTCAGCCCAGCGAATCCAGCGACGTGGTTGTCCGGCGCTGTCGTCTGGCTGGCGAGCACCGGGCTCGGTGCTGCCAGGGGCCGGCTGCGGTCGGCGCCCGGAGCGGGCGCTCTCCGGACGCCGGGCGCAGGCCCGCTGGGCGCCGGACCGGTGTTCGGTGCCAGGAGCGTTCGACGGGCGGCCGTCGGGCCGGTCGCGTAGAGCCGGCCGGCCCGGGTGCCGACCAGGCTGAAGGGCGACCGGGCCAGGCCATCCAGGTGCGCTGGCGTTGCGACAGGCGTTGCCGCCTGGGCAACCGTCGATCCGATCGAACCGAGGAACAGCACGGCGACGGCAGCAGCAGTCGCGCATCGCGAGCGGAGGTTGGGGCTGCGCATCGAGCTTCCTCGCGTGGCGACGCGGCCGGGCTCGGTTAAGCCGAGCCCCGAAACCGTTCCATCCGTCAGCCTACCAGCGGAACGGGTGGCTCGACGGCAGGTCGGCACCTCGATCGGGCGAGGTGACGCCGCGCCCGGCTACGATGGCGGGGCACGCGGCCATTGACCGCGCGCGACAGCGGAGGGCGGATGGAACTCTGGGGCGGCCGGTTCCGGGAGTCGACTGACCAGCGCCTGGCCGACTTCACCCGCTCGATCGAGCTCGACTCGACCCTCGCCGATGACGATCTCGTTGGTTCGATTGCCCATGTCCACGGCCTGGCTCTGGCTGGCCTGCTGAGCGCCGCCGAGGCGAGCGCGATCGTGGCTGGACTGGAGGGCCTGCGGACCGAGGTAGCCGCCGGGACATTGGCCTGGGATCCTGCCCTCGAGGATGTCCACCTCAACCTCGAGGCTGCCCTGGCGACCCGGATCGGGCCACTGGCGGCCAAGCTCCACACTGGCCGCTCGCGCAACGACCAGGTCGCCACCGACCTGCGCCTGTGGGCTCGGCGCGCCGTGGCCGAGCTGGACGGGGCCATCCTTGGAATGGAACGTGCCCTGGTTGGCCTGGCCGAGCGCGAGGGCGACGCGATCCTGCCGGGCACGACCCACATCCAGCCGGCCCAGCCGATCCTCTTCGGCCACCACCTGCTGGCCTATGTCGAGATGCTCGAGCGAGACCGGGGCCGGCTGGCCGACGCCCGCCGCCGGCTGAACGTCTCGCCCCTCGGATCGGGTGCGCTGGCCGGCGCAGGCTACCCCCTCGATCGGGCCGCGACGGCGACCGAGCTGGGCTTCGACGAACCCAGCGCTAACTCCCTCGACGCCGTCAGCGACCGTGATTTCGTCGTTGAGATCCTGGCGGCGGTCGCCCTCGGGATGGTCCATCTGAGCCGGCTGTCGGAGGAGCTGACCTGGTGGTCGAACCCGCGCTTCGGGTTCGTTCGCCTGTCCGACGCGTTCTCGACCGGCAGCTCGATGATGCCCAACAAGAAGAACCCGGACCCGGCCGAGCTCATCCGCGGCCGGGCCGGCCGGGTGATTGGGGCGTTGGCCGGGATGCTCGCCGTGCTCAAGGGCCTGCCCCTGGCCTACCAGCGGGACCTCCAGGAGGATAAGCCGCCCCTGTTCGAGAGTGTCGCCACGTATGCCGCCGCGCTCGGGATCCTGGCCGGCCTGCTCGAAAGCCTCGCCGTGGACCGCGCCCGGATGCGGGCAGCCGCGGACGAGGGCTTCATCACCGCCACCGCCGTCGCCGACGAGCTGGTCAGGCGAGGCATTCCGTTCCGGACCGCCCACCACATCGTGGGCCGGCTCGTGGGCGCGGCAGAGGCGGCCGGCATTGGCCTGGCCGATCTCGACGATGCGACCCTCAAGGGCACGCTGGCGGGCGCCGGTGAGCCCGCGGCCGCTGTCCTCGCCGCCGATCCGGGCACCCCTGGAGTCCTCCGCGCTGCCGCGGCTGTCGAGGCTGCCCTGGCCTCGTGCGACGTCATCGGAGGGACGGCCCCCGCCCGTGTTGCGGCGGCAATCGCCGCGGCCCGCCAACGCCTGGGCGAATGACGGCCACGCCGCTCGACCCGGCGCTGATCCGGCGGGCCCCGAAGGTCCTCCTCCACGACCACCTTGATGGCGGCCTCCGCCCGCAGACGATCATCGAGCTGGCGGCCGAGCAGGGCTATCGGGGACTGCCCTTCACCGATCCGATCGAGCTCGGGCGCTGGTTCCGGCGTGGAGCCAACCAGGGCTCGCTCGAGCTCTACCTCGAAACGTTCGAGCACACCGTTGGGGTGCTGCAGACCCGGGAGGCACTGGTCAGGGTGGCAGCCGAATGCGTCGAAGACCTCGTCGCCGACGGCGTCGTCTATGCCGAGGTCCGCCACGCTCCGGAGCTCTCCACGCAGGGCGGCCTGACCCTCGACGAGGTGGTCGAGGCAATCCTCGCCGGCTTCCGGGTGGGCGTCGCCCGATCGCCCGGCCGGCCGATTGTCATCCGCTTCCTGGCGACGGCGATGCGCCAGGCCGATCGAGCGTCGGAGATCGCCGAGCTGGCCCTGCGTCATCGCGATGCGGGCGTCGTCGGCTTCGACATTGCGGGACCCGAGGCGGGCCATCCACCGGGCCGATTCGCCGATGCCTTTCGGCGGCTCGTCCACGCCAGTTTCCACCTGACCCTCCACGCCGGTGAGGGCTACGGCCTGCCCTCGATTCGCGAGGCCCTGGACCTGGGCGCGGAGCGTCTCGGCCATGGGGTCCGGATCGTCGACGACATCGAGGTCGAAGGCGAAGGGCACGTCCGCCTCGGTCGACTGGCCGCGTATGTCCGGGATCGGCGGATTCCGCTCGAGCTGTGCCCCACCTCGAACGTCCACTCGGGCGCGGCTGCTTCGATCGCGACCCACCCCATCGACCTGCTCCGGCGACTGCGCTTCCGGGTCACGGTCAACACCGACAACCGGTTGATGAGCGACGTGACCCTGTCGAGCGAGTTCGCGGCCCTCGACGCCGCGTTCGGGCTCGGCCTGGACGAGATCGAATGGCTGACCCTGAACGCGATGAAGAGTGCGTTCCTGCCGTTCGACGAACGGCTCAGCCTGATCACCGACACGATCAAGCCGGGCTTCGCCGTCCTCCGCCAGGAGCAATCAGCCGGCCACTGACCGCCGTCTGGGCCCAGGATCGTCGGTCCCGGGCTGGCCCAGCGGCGTCGATCAGTACTTCTTGAGGTACGCCTCGAGCTCCCACGCGGTGACCTGGCGGCGGTAGGTCGCCCATTCGATCGTCTTGGTTGCCCGGAACAGGCTGAGCACCTCGCTGCCGAGCGCCTCGGCGACGACGTCGTCCTGGGCGAGGGCGTCCAGGGCTTCGCCCAGCGATCCCGGCAGTGGACGGACCACCAGCTTGGAACCGCCCTGGTAGCCGTGCTCGATCTCCTCCATCGGCGGGCCGAGCTCAAGCCCGCGTTCCAGCCCGTCGAGGCCGGCAGCGAGCATCGCGGCAAAGGCCAGGTAGGCATTGCAGCTTGGATCGGGGAGGCGGAGCTCGAGGCGCGTACCAAGGAGGTCCATCGGGGTCTTCGGCTCGTCGGGCGGAGCCGGTACGCGAATCAGCGCCGATCGATTTCGTCGACCCCAACTGCCGGCAACCGGCGCCTCGTAGCCGGGCACCAGTCGCTTGTACGAATTCACCAGCGGCGCAAGCAGGGCACACATGCCGGGGGCATGTTCGAGCTGCCCGGCGGCGAAGGCGCGGCCGGCAATCGACAATCCGTACGGATCCGTCGGGTCGTGGAAGACGTTGTCCCCGTCGTCGCGGCAGGCCACCTGATGGACATGCATGCCCGAGCCGGCCGCGTCCATGAGCGGCTTCGGCATGAAGCTGGCCTGTAGCCCGAACTGCTGGGCAAGCTCCTTGATGGCGGGCTTGAGGGTGGTCAGCGCGTCCGCGGCCAGTAGGGCAGGCTGGAGCGGCAGGTCCACCTCGAACTGGCCCGTCGCGACCTCGTGATGGCTTGATTCGACCGAGATCCCCATCCGCTCGAGGGCGGCAACGATCTGTAGCTCTAGCTGGCGCGTCCGGCCCCGACTCCGCTCGAAGTAGCTTCCCGGGTCATCGCCAAGGAGCTCGATCCGATCGGCATCGGCCGGGAAGAGGAAGAACTCCACCTCCGGCGCGACGAGATAGTCGAGGCCGCCCTGGTGCGCCTGCGTGACCACCCGGCGCAGGACCGAGCGCGTGTCACCGGCGTACGGCCGGCCGTCGGGCGTGACGATATCGCAGATCAGGCGCGCGCAGACGGGCTCCGTCGTCGGCTCGGTCAGGCTGAAGGTGGACGCGTCAGGCCGCAGGTACATGTCCGACTCGAGCTCACGCGCCGATCCTTCAATCGCCGAACCGTCGAACCACTCCCCGCTCGTCAGGACGTCCCGCAATCGGCGAACGGGGATGAAGACACTCTTCAGAGTTCCGGTGATATCGGCAAACTGCAGCTCTGCCTGGACGGCCCCGCTCTCGGTACTCTTGCGGACGACGTCCTCAAGGTCCGGTCCGCGACCATGGTGGGCTGGCTGAGGGGTGGATGGGCTCATCAGCGTGTCACCTGTTCCGGGTACGTGGCGATTGCACGCCGATCATTTCGCCGCATGGACGAACAGGTAATAGATCACGACCAGCAGCGTACTCGCGACGAGGAAGCCGATGCTGATGCCGGCCACGAGGAGCCACAACCCTCGTTGGGACTCCGGCTTGACCGGCATCTCGTCCGCGAACACGAAGCTGCCCAGGTCGAGATCGTGCCAATGCTCGAGGTCGGCCAGGAGGGCGGAGGCGTCCTGGTAGCGATCATCCGGGTCTTTGCGCAGGCACTTGCGCACGATTCCCTCGACCGGAGCCGGCACGTCGGGCACGAACTCGTGGATCGCCGGGAAGGGCGCGTTCAGGTGTTGGCTCATCACCGAGAGGGGGTTGTCTCCTTCCCAGGGAACCCGACCGGCGAGCATCTCGTAGAGCATCACGCCCATCGCGTAGACGTCGGTCCGGGCGTCACCGCGCTTGCCCTGGATCTGTTCGGGGGCCATGTAGTCTGGTGTCCCGACCGCGGAGGTCAGCCACCGCCAGGTCAGCCGGCGAGCGCCGGTCAGAAGCGCGATCCCGAAGTCGGTCACGACAAGTCGGTTGTCGGCGGTGACCAGGACGTTCTCTGGCTTCAGGTCGCGGTGGAAGACTCCTTGCGCGTGGGCGTAGGCCATCGCGGCTGCCAGCTGCTTCGCAAAGTCGACCGCCTGGTCGACCGTCAGCCGGCCGCTACTGGCGAGGCGAGCACGCAATGTCTCGCCGTCCACGTACTCCATGACAAGGTAGGGCCGGCTCCGGTCGCCGCCCACGTCATACGAGTGCTGGATCCCCGGATGATCGAGCCGCTTGGCGATCTCCATCTCGCGCCGAAACCGATCGAACGCCGAAACGTCGCCGAGGATCGACTCGTGGGGGCACTTCAGCACGACCCGCCGGCCATCCGGGCCATCGGCCAGGAAGACATCGCTGAATGCACCGTGTCCGATCGCCTCAAGCAGGGTGAACCCGTCGAGTTGCTCGCCGATGACCAGGTCGCGCGTCGTCATGATCGGAAGAACCGTTTCCAGCCCGAGGCTGCCTCGGGCGGCCGCCCGGCCGCATGGACGCGCAGGGCAAGGGCGCTCGAGTTGTCCTCCCCCCCGCGCTGGACGGCCAGCTCCACCAGCTGCTCACAAGCCGACCGGACGCCGTCCCGGAGGGCTGCGGCAATCTCGTTCGCATCCACCTTGCTCCATAGGCCGTCGGAGCACAGGAGGTAGACGTCGCCATCGATCAGGGCCTCACGTCCGATGTCGGCCCGCACGATCAGGTCTGCGCCCAGGGAGCGCGTCAGGGCATTCCGGGCGGGGTGGTCGGCGGCCTGCTCCGGCGTGATCAGTTTCAAGCGAAGCATCTCCATGACCTGGGTATGGTCGGTCGTCAGGAGCTCGAGTGTGTCGCCGCGCAGCCGATAGGCCCGGCAGTCACCCACGTGGGCCACGTGGACCTCGCCCGGGCTCAGCAGGAGGGTGGTCAACGTCGTCTGCATCTTGCGCGTTCCCTGACCGGACAGGGCGGCGTCGAAGACGCGCTGGTTTGCGGCACTGTACGCATTCCGCAGGACGCCCGCCGGGCGGCCACCGGGTTCGCCCGGCTGGCTCGTCCGCGCCAGCAGCTCGGCGATCGCCAGGCAACTGGCGACATCGCCCCCGCCGTACGCACCCAGCCCGTCGGCCACAGCAAACAGGAGGCCGCGTCCAGGGCGCTCGCTGCGTGTTTCACCGACCGGACCCCACACGGCTCGACCGGGGAGATCGAGAGCGATTGGATCCGCCAGACTACCGAACACAGTCGTGTCGGCCCCACCGGCGACGCCACCCCAGCCCAGGTGGTCTTCGTTCCGTTCCCGGACGGGGCCAGTCGTCGACAGCGCGGCATATTCGACCAGCAGGCTGGCCTGCTCCGCGCCAGGCAGTTCGGGGAGGCTGTGCTCGATCGTCAGCGTGGCTGCCGCTCCACTAGTGTCGGATGGGCTCGCTCAGTTCGAGACGGGATTGGGCGACCCGGCTAGCTGCCGGCACGGGCCCGGATCAGCAGCGGCTTCCGCTGCCTGGCTGAGTTGAAGACGAGCCAGACCGCACCGACCACGATCCAGGCGACGACGAAGGCCAGGGCAATGAGCGTGTCAGTCTGGGTCGAACCGCCGGCGGAGACGCTCTCGACGATCACCGCCCCGAGCATCGCGATGTTGGCCAGGAACCCGACGACCGGGATCAGGATGTGCTTCAGGACGTTCCGGTTGCTCTTGCCGGCGAAGGCAACGAGCACGACCGCGTTGGTCAGGCCATACACGATGAACGTACCCGTGTTCGAGGCAAGGGTGATCTGGAGGAGGTTGTCGGCGCTGAGGACGCCGTAGGCCCCGAAGATCGCCGAAATGGCGGCCAGGGCCAGGACCCCGTAGTGCGGTGTGGCGTACTTGCCGTGGAGCAGGCCGAGCAGGCTCGGCATCTCCTTGTCCCGGCCCATGACGTAGGTGATCCGCACGCCCGTGTTGAGGCAGGCCAGGGTCGTCCCGATCAGGGCGATCAACACCGTCGCGCCGAGGATGAGGGCCAGGATCGTGCCGGTGCCGCCCAGCATCGTGTCGCCAATGAACTTGATCATGTCCCCGATCGGCGCGCCCGATGCCGCCGCGGCCGCGTAGCCGCTGACCGTCGCCGTTGCACCGCCGCTCGTGACCTGGGCGGTGACCCCGCTGTTGACGAAGAAGTTCGTTGCAACGTACTCGATGAGATAGGCGAACAGACCCTGGATCGCGAGGGACAGCAGCACCGCCCGGCGGACGTCGCGCTTCGGATTGACTGCCTCGGCACCGAGAGCGGTGACCGACTCGAAGCCGACGAGGAGCAGGATGGCGATCGTGCCCTGGAACAGGACGTTCGTGATGTTATGTGGGAGCACGACCGACAGGATGTCCGGGTGCTCGTACTGGAGCTGGGGATGGGTGAGCCGGAAGATGATGGCCAGGGCCGAGAAGACGACCAGCGCCGTGAGCTGGATCACGTTGATGATGATCGCCGTCATCGTCGATCCGCTGATCCCGCGGAAGGCGATGAAGCCGCTGACGGCCGAGAACACGACGACCGCGCCGATCTCGAGCGGCGTGCTCAGGGCGACCCCGAACAAGCCCAGGATGTACACGAGCAGGGTACCCGTGAAGGCGACCATGATCCCGGGGTAGATCCAGTAGTAGAGGTGGGAGACCCAGCCGACGATGAACTTGGCGAGGCGCGCGAAGCGGTAGTGCTCAGGCCGTTCCTTGTCGAGGAAGGCAGCCTCGGCGAAGTAGTACGACGACCCGGCACCCGCCTCGGGATAGAGGTTCGCCAGCTCCGCGTAGGAGTAGGCAGTCAGGAAGGCCAGGACGAGCACGAACATCAGGCCGGTCACCATGTCGTGAGCCGTCGTGCCGCCGCCGTTCTGCTGGACATTCTGCGCCTGGAACGTCGTCCACAGGAACGCGCCCGGTGCAATCAGCGCCATCGCGTTGATCGTCAGTCCGGTCAGCGACAGGGTCTTCTTCATTGCTCCGGCGGCCGGTGCGGTCATCAATCCCTCCTCGAGTGGTGGCCTCGACGGTCTGCGGTCGGTGCCATCGATCCTCGGTCGGGCCGGGCCCGCGGCGCCACGGTCGGAACGCGGAGCCAGGTAGTCGGGTCGGTTGCGGCCGGGTTGCGGTTTCGCGACCCCGGCTAGCTTCGGTCGCCCACGTCACCGGCCGCGATGCGCAGGCCGTAGCCCCGCCCGCGGACGTTGCGCAGGCCCGGGTGGCCCTCCGCGACGAGCTTCTGGTTCAGGTGATTCAGGTGGGTCCGCAAGGTCTCCGGGTCGACCTCCCGATGATCCGCCCAGCCGGCCCGCAGGAGCTTCCAGTGGTCGACGATCTCGCCCCGCCGGGCCGTGATCACTGCCAGCAGCTCGAACTCGGTCGGGGTCAGGGCAAGGCGCCGGCCGGAGACGCTCGCCTCGCGCCGTCCGCCGTCGACCTCGAGGCCGTCCAGGTTTGCCTCGGGGCCGGTCGTCGAGGGTGGCCGGCGGCGCAGGGCGGCGTTCACCCGGGCGATCAGCTCGAGCTGGCGGACCGGCAGGGGGACCACGTCGGCGGCACCTGCGTCCAGGGCCGCCACGACCCGATCCTCGTCACGGGTGTCGGCGACGACGATGATCGGCGCGTCGCTGCGGGCGTGAAGCCGGGCGACCAGGGTGGTCAGGTCGGGCTCGGGGCCCCCGAGACACACGACAACGTAGTCCGGTGCCTCTTCGACGAGACGGGCGAGGGCGGACTCGACCCGATAGGCCGTCACGATCTCGTGGCCGGCGGCGCCCAGGGCACTCGCGATCGCCCCGACGTCCGCCGGGTCCGGGGCAGCCACGAGTGCGCGCGGGCGGGCAGGCGTTTGCCGGGGATCGGGCTCAGGCATGACTCCGAACGGTAGCGGCCCTGGAATCGATCGCCGAGAGCGCCTTGGTCGCGGTTTCGTTGCCGGCCGGTGACGAGCCGGTGCCCGTGCCATCTCGCAACCCTGGGGCGACCGGCCCGTCGTCCAACAGCACCACGAGCGCTACCGACCCGCCCCGGGCGGGTGCCTACGGTCGTGATCCCGCCGCCGCGAGCTCCGAGGACCGCCCAGATGGACGACCCAGGCCGCATCGACCAGTACCGGGATGAGGTCATCCCCTACGCGCCGCTGTACGACCCACATTTCGAGCACGACGCCTGTGGTGTGGGCTTCGTGGCCGAGAGTCGGCTCGGCCCAAGCGAGCGAGTCGTGCCCCTGGCCCTCGCGGCGCTGGGGGCCATGGCCCATCGCGGGGCCACGGCGGCCGATGCCCGGACGAGTGACGGTTCGGGCCTGGCAATGCCGCTTTCGGATGGGTTCATTGGCCTTGTCACGGCGCGCCTGGCCGGGGCGGACCGGCCGGCCGAGCGCCTGGCGATCGGCACCGTCTTCCTGCCGGCCTCGGCCGCGGCTCGCGGCGCGGCGATCGCCCTGGTCGAAGGGGCGATCCTGGCGGAGCGATTGACCATCGTCGGCTGGCGCAACGTGCCGATCGATCCCGGGGTCCTCGGCGACCAGGCGGCCGCCTCGCTGCCCGTGATCCGGCAGGTCGTGGTCGCCCGGCCCGGCGCCATCCGGCCGGCTGCGTTCGAGCGGCACCTGTTCCTGGCCCGGCGGTCGATCGAGCGCACGGCCGCCACGACGTCCGGGCTCGAGGCGGTCCACCTGCCCTCGCTGTCGAGCCGGACGATCGTGTACAAGGGCCTGGTCCGCGGGGCCGACCTCGGGAGCTTCTATCCCGACCTCGCGGGAGCAGGGCTGGCCGTTGACCACGCGACCTTCCACCAGCGCTTCTCCACGAACACCCGGCCGTCCTGGCGGCTGGCCCAGCCATTCCGGTATCTCGCCCACAACGGCGAGATCAACACGATCCGGGGCAACCGCCAGGCGATGGCGGGCCGGGCGGCCCGCCTGGGCGGCGGCCGGTTAGGCGCCCGGCTGGCAGGCGCCGCGGCGGCCGGCCAGCCGATCCTCGACCCGGACGGCTCCGACTCGGCCTCGCTTGACGAAGCGCTCGAGCTGCTGGTCATCGCCGGCTGGTCGCTGCCGGCCGCATTGATCGCCCTCGTGCCCGAAGCGGCCGGCCTGCGCGACTCGGCGGTGCCCGGCCTCGAGGCATGGCAGCGCTCGATGGCCGCCCGGCTCGAGCCGTGGGATGGCCCGGCCGCCCTCGTCTTCAGCGACGGCCGGCAGGTTGGCGCCCTGCTCGATCGCAACGGCCTGCGCCCGGCGGCCTGGGAGCTCCGCCGCGACGGGCTGGTCGTCCTGGCTTCCGAGGCCGGCCTCCTGCCGGCCCGCCCCGGGGAGGTCATTCGGCGCGGCCGGCTGGGACCGGGCGAGATCCTGGTCGTGGATCCTGGCGCCGGCCAGATCCTCGAGGATCCGGCCGCCAAGGCCGTGGCGATGGCTTCGCTGCCGGCCGAGCCGCCGCCCGAAACCCCAGTTGGCGCGCGCCTCCAGACGGCGCCGGAGGCGTCGGCCGGGGTGTCGAGCCCGGCACCCGTCGCGGCCCTCGATCCGGACGATCCCGATCGAACCCGTCGCCGCCGGCTCGCCCTGGGCCTCGATGCCGAGCAGCTCCGGCTGACCGTGGCGGCGATGGCCACGAGCGGCCGCGAGCCGATGTGGAGCATGGGTGACGACACCCCGCCGGCGGTCCTGGGCCGGCGCGCGCGGAGCGTCGCCGGCTACCTCCGACAGGCGTTCGCCCAGGTCACCAACCCGCCGATCGATCCCGAACGCGAGCGGCTGGTCATGTCCCTGGCGATCCCGCTCGGTCCCCGGCCGCCGCTGCTCGACGCCGCCGGCCCCGGCGCCCGGCCGACGATCCTGCTCGACCCGCCGGTCATCGGGCCGTCCACCCTGCGCGCGATCCTCGATCGTGCTCACGCCGGCTGGCGGATCGTGACCCTCGACGCGACGTGGTCCGCCGAGGCTGGCAGCGTTGCCCTGCGAGGAGCGCTGGACCGGCTGGTTGGCGACGGCCTGCGAGCCGCCCGGCGCGGCGCCGACCTCCTCGTGATCAGCGATGCCGCGGTCGGCCAGGACCGGATCGGGATCCCGAGCCTGTTGGCGGTCGGGGCGATGAACGCGGCCCTGACGGCCGCCGGCCGGCGCGACCGGACCGACCTGCTGGCCGACGCCGGTGATGCCTTCGACATCCACGCCGTGGCAATGCTCCTGGCTGTTGGCGCGTCGGCGGTCCACCCCCGCGAGGCCCTGGCCGTCGCGCGCGAGCAGGCCGGCGGCCGCGGCCACGAGACGCTCGAGCCGGGCGTGGCCGAGTCCCACCTGATCGGTGCGCTCGACAGCGGGTTGCGCAAGGTCCTCGCCCGGATGGGGATCAGCACCCTGGCCGCATACCGCGGTGGGCACCTGTGCGAGGTCCTCGGGCTGTCGGCGGAGGTCGCCCAGCTGTGCTTCCCGGCGGCGCCGGCAATCCTCGGCGGGGCGGGCTTCGAGCGCCTTGCCGAGGACCTCCTCGGCCGTCACGCCTCTGCCTACGGCCCCGATCGGGCGCCGGCGCTGCCCGACCCCGGCTTCGCCCGGTTCCGTTCCGAGGGCGAGTTGCACGCCTTCGCCCCGGTCGCCGTCCGGGCGATCCAGGCGCTGGCCGGCCCGGCCGACGAGACCCCGGCTGAACGCCTGTCCGCGTATCGGGCGGTCGTCGATCGCGCCGACCCCGCGCTGGTCCGGGACCTGCTCGTTGTGCGCCCGGGGAACGAGCCGGTGCCGCTTGCTTCGGTCGAATCGGTGGCGGCGATCACCGCCCGTTTCGTGTCATCGGCGATGAGCCTGGGCGCCCTCTCGCCGGAGGCTCATCGAACGATCGCGATCGGGATGCGCCGGCTGGGCGCGGCCTCGAACACGGGCGAGGGCGGCGAGGACGAAGCGTGGTACCAGCCGGACGCGAACGGCGAGCTGGCTGAATCGGCAATCAAGCAGGTCGCCTCCGCTCGCTTCGGCGTGACCGCCCGCTACCTCGCCCGGGCCGAGCAGCTCGAGATCAAGATCGCCCAGGGTTCGAAGCCCGGCGAAGGCGGCCAGCTGCCCGCAGCCAAGGCGACGGCATTCATCGCGGCGCTCCGCCGTGGCCGGCCGGGCGCAACGATGATCAGCCCGCCGCCCCACCACGACATCTACTCGATCGAGGACCTGGCCCAGCTGATCGCCGACCTCCGCGCGATCAATCCCATCGCCCGGATCGGGGTCAAGCTCGTCGCCGGCAGCGGCGTGGGCACGATCGCGGCCGGCGTCGCGAAAGCGCACGCCGACTACGTCCTGATTGCGGGCCATGCCGGCGGGACTGGTGCAAGCCCGCTGTCTTCGATCAAGTCGGTTGGCCTGCCCTGGGAGCTGGGACTTGCCGAGGCGCACCAGGTCCTCGTCCGGCAGCGCCTCCGGGATCGGCTCGTCCTGCGCACGGACGGTGGCCTGCAGACTGGCCGCGACGTCCTCGTCGCGGCGCTCCTCGGCGCCGAGGAATATGGCTTCGGGACGGCGGCGCTCGTGGCGATCGGCTGCGACATGGCCCGCCAGTGCCACCTCGACACCTGTCCCACGGGCATCGCCACCCAGCGCGAGGACCTCCGGGCCAAGTTCAGCGGAACGCCCGAGCAGGTCGTGACCTTCTTCAGCGCGATCGCCGAGGACGTTCGGCGCGAGCTGGCCGCTGCCGGCTTCACCAGCCTCGACGATGCGATCGGACGGGTCGACCGGTTGAGCGTGACGGACGGGGCTCCACTGGAACTCGACCGGCTCGTCCGGGGGCCCGCCTGGAAGGTGCCCCTGGAACGCCGTGACCCGGCAGTCCGGCGGCAGGCCGTGGCCCGGGCCGGAACCCCGGCCTCGGAGCTCGAAGCCGGCTTGGTGGCCAGCCTGGGCGGGTCGCGCACGGGCCGGATCGCTGACCTGTCGGCCCATGTGACAACCGCCGAGCGGGCGCTCGGCGCCCAGGTCAGCGGCGTCCTCGAGCGAGCGCGCGACCAGGGCCTGCGCCACCCGGCGGCGGTCCACCTGCGCCTGACCGGGGCGGCCGGGCAGAGCCTCGGGGCGTTCCTCAGCTCCGGCGTCCGGGTCGAGCTGACCGGGGTGGCCAACGACTACGTCGGCAAGGGCTTGTCGGGCGGGACGCTGATCGTGCGGCCACCCGCCGACGAAGCCGGGATCTCCGGCAACGCGATCGCGGGCAATACCTGTCTGTACGGGGCGACCAGCGGTCGGCTCCATCTCGTTGGCCGGGCGGGGATGCGTTTCGGCGTCCGAAACTCGGGCGCGACCGCGGTGCTCGAAGGAATGGGCGCCCACGGGGCCGAGTACATGACGGCCGGGACGATCGTCGTCCTCGGCCCGATCGGACGCAACGCCGGGGCCGGCATGACCGGCGGCCGCCTCTGGCTGTACGACGAGGACGGCCTGGCCCGGTCGCGAATCAACCGGGGCAGCGTCGAGGCCCGCTCCGCAACCGATCTCCGGGATGCCGACGGCGAGGGCGTTGCGATCGTGCTCGAGCTGCGTGAGCTGGTGGCCGACCACGCCGAGGCAGGCAGCCTCCTGGCTGAGCGCCTGCTCCTGGACTGGAACCGGACGCTCGGGTCGTTCCTGCTCGTCGAGTCGGTCGAACCAGGGACCCCGGCCGGTGTCCGGCCGGCCCCCACCTACCCGGCTGCGGCGGCCGGGTCGGCGACGGTCGTCGGCAGGACCTCGAGGAGCGGCTCGGTCCACGACCAGGCCGCGCCATGGAACTTGCCGACCGCACCGTGACGGGCCGCTTCGACCCGCAGGGGCAGGCCGAAGATCTCGATGAAGCCAACCGCGCTGGCATGGTCGAAGGCGTCGTCGGCCTCGTACGTGGCCAGGCTTCGATCGTAGAGTGAGAGCGGTGACCGGCGGCCGACCAGGACCGCGTTGCCATGATCGAGCCGGATTCGGGCGTCGCCGCTGACGACCCGCTGGGACGATGCAACGTAGCCGCGCAGGTCGCGGTGGAGGGCGCTGAACCACAGGCCGTCGTAGGTCAGCCGGGCCAGCTCGTCGGCCACCAGCCGGTTGAACCGGAGGGTGTCCTTGGACAGGACCAGGCCCTCGACTGCCCGGTGGGCGGTGTGCAGGACCGTAGCGGCCGGCGCCTCGTAGATTTCCCGGCTCTTGATCCCCACGAGGCGGTCCTCGACATGGTCGATCCGGCCGACCCCGTGGGCTCCCGCAAGGGCATGGAGTCGCTCGACGAGCTCGAGCGGCGGCAGTCGATCGCCGTCCAGGGCGACCGGCACGCCACCCTCGAAGGTCAGCGTGACCTCGACCGGTTGTGGCGCGGCCCCTGCTGCCACCGTCCACTCGTAGACGTCGGCCGGCGGACTCACCCAGGGGTCCTCCAGGACACCGGTCTCGATCGAGCGACCCCACAGGTTCACATCGATCGAGTAGGGCGACGACTTCGTGATCGGAATCTCTATGCCGCGGGCGTTGGCGTAGTCGATCTCCTGATCGCGGGACAGGCCCATCCCGACCCGCATCGGGGCAATCACCTTCAGGCTCGGGTTAAGGGCATGCACGGCGACATCGAAGCGGACCTGGTCGTTGCCCTTCCCGGTGCAGCCGTGGGCGACCGCGTCCGCGCCCTCGCGCGCGGCAACCTCGCACAGGAGCTGGGCGATCAGCGGCCGGGCCAGCGCGGTGGCCAGCGGGTAGGCGCCCTGGTAGAGCGCGTTTGCCTGCAGGTGCGGCCACACAAAGTCGGTCAGGAAGTGCTCCCGGGCATCGACCACGTAGGCTCGACTGGCGCCGGCGCTCATTGCCCGGGCCTCGACCCCTGGTCGGAGCGAGCCGCCGCCCAGGTCCACGGTGAGGGTGATCACATCGACCCCGAACTGCTCGCGCAGCCAGGCCACGGCGACCGATGTATCAAGTCCGCCGGAGTAGGCGAGGACGACCTTCTTCATGGGGACACCTCCGCGCTGGACTGCGCCTGGATCAACTGGAAGCGCTCCAGCCAACCTTCGAGGCGGGAGTCATCGGCGAACAGGACGAGGAGCGTATTGTCGCCCGCCAGCGTCCCTTCCTGCTCGGTCAGGGTCGACTCGTCGATCGCCTGGGCGATCGTCCCGGCCGTGCCCGGCGTCCCGGTCAGGAGCAGGACGAGGCCGCTCCGGCCAACCCGAACCGGGATGTCGGCGAGGATCCGCCGGAGGCGCTCGTCGGACGAGGCCCGGCCCATTGGACGCGGCGCCAGGTCGTCGGTCGACATGTACACGTGGCGGTCGCCGCGGGTCACCTTGATCAGGCCCAGCTCGGCGATGTCCCGGCTGATCGTGGCCTGGGTCACGGCGTGGCCGCGATCGAGGAGGACCTCGGCCAGCTCGGCCTGGCTGCCGATCGGCCGGCTCGCCACGATGTCGCGGATCGCCCGGCGCCGGTCGGCCGCGCCCGCCTCGAGGGTGAGCTTTCGGCCGTTCACTCAGGCCGCTCCCGCAGTGGCCGAGCGCGCGGCCGTCAGCCGGGTGCCGAAGGTCGGGTCGTCGAGGGCACGCGCCAGGGCATGCGCTGCCGAGCCATCGGCGATGATCGCCTCGGCGCCGGCCCAGCCGAGGGCGGCCTGCGCAGCGCGGACCTTGGGAATCATTCCGCCGGCGATCACCCCGGAGGCGATCAGCGCCTCCGCTTCACCCGCCGTCAGCGAATCGAGGCGCCGGCCGTCGGCATCGCGGATCCCGTCGACATCGGTCAGCAGGATGAGCTGGCGGGCCCCCAGGCCTGCGGCGATTCCCGCCGCGGCATCGTCGGCGTTGACGTTGCACACGATGCCATCCTCGTCCCGGGCAAGTGGTGCGACGACCGGCACCTGGCCCCCGACCAGGACTGCGTCGAGCAGGTCGCGCCGGAGGCCGACAACATGGGCCACCAGGCCCATCCCGGGGATCCTTTCGGCCACCAGGAGACCGCCGTCCACACCGGACAGGCCGACGGCGTCAACCCCCAGGTCGTGCAGGCCGGCGACGAGCTCGCTGTTGACGACCCCGCGCAGGACGGCCGCCGCCACCTCGAGCGCGGCGGCATCGGTGACCCGCAGGCCGCCCTCGAACCGGCTCGGCACGCCCAGCCGTTCGAGCCACTCGCTGATCCGCTTGCCGCCGCCGTGGACCAGGACGACCGGCCGGTGACGGGCGACCGAGGCAATCTCGACGAATACCTGCTGCTGCTCGGCGATCGTGCTCCCGCCGAGCTTGATCACCAGGATCTCGCTCATCGCGGCCCGCTCATGTCGTGTACTCCGCGTTCTCGATCACGTACTCCTCGGTCAGATCACAGCCAAACGCCTCGCCGCTGCCCACGCCAAGGCCCAGGTCGAGCCGGACGAGGATCTCGGGGGCGTCCATCGCCACCCGCACGGCGGCCCGATCGAAGTCCAGCGGTCCGCCCGCCGGGCCGTCGAAGACGAGCTCACCGGCAATCGCGATCCGGAGCCTGGTCGCGTCGAGCCTGACCGGCTTGCCCGCGCGCTCCGCGGCGACGGCGCTCGGGATGCCGGCCGCCTCCATGACAGCCGCATCGGCCAGCCGCCCGTTGCCCGCGGCTGCCACGATCCGGCCCCAGTTCGGGTCACGACCATGGGCCGCGGCCTTGACCAGCGAGCTGGCGACGACCGAGCGGGCGATCGCCCGCGCGTCGGCATCGTCGAAGGCGCCGGACACCTGGCAGGTGAGCAGGGTGGTGGCCCCCTCGCCATCGGCCGCCTGTTGCCGGGCGAGGTCGCGGGCCACGCCTTCGATCGCCCGCCCGAGCTGGCGGGCGGCCTCCGATCCGGTACGGACCGGGGCGGTCCGGCTGGCGCCCGAGGCGAGCACGAAGACCGTGTCGTTCGTGCTCGTATCCCCGTCGACGGTCAGCTGATCCCAGGTCCGGGCGGCGGCCGGTCGGAGGAGGTCACGGAGCAGGGCCGGCTCGATCGCGGCGTCGGTCAGGATGACCGACAGCATCGTGGCCATCCCGGGGTGGATCATCCCGACGCCCTTGGCGCAGCCGCTGACGGTGACCGACCGGACGGCATAGCCGTCGGCGTCGGGCAAGGCGATGACCGTGGTTGCGAGCTTGGTCCGCGAGTCGGTCGTTCGGAGGGCCACGGCCACCGCCTCCCAGCCGGCGTCGGTTTCGGTCAGGCCGGCCGGCACGAGGGTCGCCAGGCCCGCGCCGACCGTGGAGAGCGGCAGGCGGGTCCCGATGATCCCGGTCGAGAGGTGCAGGGTCCGATCGGCCGCGATGCCCGTGGCCTCCGCGAGGAGTCGGGCAACCTCGAGCTGGTCGGCCTGACCGGACGCCCCGGTCGCAGCATTGGCGCAGCCGGAGGTGGCGATGATCGCCTCGGCCCAGCCATAGCCGCCGTCGCCCTCGGTCGCCGAGGACCGCAGGTGAGCCCGACTCAGGAGCACCGGGGCGGCTGCGAACGGGTGCTGGGTGAAGACCGCAGCCGCGGCGGCCGGTCCGCCGGTGGTCCGCACGACGGCGAGGTCCGGCCGGCCGCTGGCCTTGATCCCGGCCGCTGCACCACCGGCGGCAAAGCCGCCCGGAAGGACCGCCCGCCGCTCGACGCTCGGCAGCCTGTCCGGCAGCGCCGCCAGGAGGTCGTCGGTGGGACTCGGTTGCCCGTCGGTCGCGGTCATGGCGCGAGCGGGAGCTGCTCGAGCCCCGTCGTCTCGGGCAGGCCGTGGACGAGGTTGAACGACTGGACGGCCTGGCCAGCGGCGCCCTTGACCAGGTTGTCGATCACCGCGATGACCAGGATCCTGGTCGTCCGGACGTCGTGGGACACGTGGATCCGGGCCTCGTTGCTGCCGGTCACGTGCTTCGTCGCCGGAGGATCGGCGATGACCGACACGAACGGCTCATCGGCATAGGCCTTCGTGAACAATTCGTCGAGCTCGGCCTGGCTCGTCGGGCGGGTCGGTCGGACGTGGGCCGCGGCCAGGATGCCGCGGGTCATGGGCACGAGGTGGGGCAGGAAGT
Organism: Chloroflexota bacterium; assembly: GCA_017881915.1. Taxonomy (GTDB): domain Bacteria; phylum Chloroflexota; class Limnocylindria; order Limnocylindrales; family CSP1-4; genus Palsa-1033. Next base: position 22,020 of record JADGQK010000003.1, read on the forward strand.
CGATCCCCCGGGAGCCTGGATTATCGGCGCCCGCGCTGGTACCGGCCAGGCCGATCTCCTGCTCGATCTCGGCGACGTGGCGGTGACCGCCGAGCCCATAGGCGCGAACGCTTTCGTTGACCTCGCCGAACATCATCTCGGGCTTCGTGTCGCGGCCCGCGCCCGAGACGCCGCTCTTGGCATCGACGACGACGTCGCCGAGCAGGCCCGCCCGGGCAAGCGGGGTCAGGGCCAGGATCGCTGCGGTCGCGTAGCAGCCCGGCGAGCCGACGATCCGGATCGTGCGCGGGCCGAGGGCGATCAGCTCAGCGCGATGCAGCTCGGGCAGGCCATAGACGGCAGCGCCGAGGAGATCCGGCCGGGTGTGCTCGAAGCCGTACCAGCGAGGATAGTCGGCTGGATCCCTCAACCGGAAGTCCGGTCCCAGGTCGATGACCGTCGCGCCGCTGGCCAGGATGGCCGGCACGCGCTCGACCGCGACGCCATGGGGGAGGGCCAGGAAGACGGCGTCGGCTGCGGGCGTGACCTCGCTGATCGTCAGGCGGGCGGCGGCAAGGTGGGGGTGGACGGTCTCGACGGGCTCGGCACTCCGTCCTCGCCCGGCGAGACCGACCAACTCCACGGCTGGATGCCGAGCCAGGATGCGGACCAGCTCGGCTCCGGCGTAGCCAGTTGCGCCGACGACCGCCACGCGGATTCGCCTGGCCGGCGCGCCCTGCCGGCGACCCGTCCCGATCGACGTCTCCGGTGCCTCGAGGCCCGCGCTCACCGGCGCACGCGGCCACTCGCCGGGGGCCGCCTCGAAACCGAATCGAAACCAGGATGGATCGCCGCCATGACTGTATGACTATACACAATCGTCGCATAGTCATGCAACAGGAGGCGACCTCGGCGCCAAAGGCCTGCCGCACCCGGCCGGGCGTCCGACCCTCGGCAACCGAACCTGGCTGGCCGCGGTCGTATACCTCGGGCGTTTATCCGACCCGCTTCGGGGCTGTCCGCGGCAGTTGGAGTTGGGTCAAACCTCCCTCAAGCGAGCGTCCCTGCACGAACCCGATCCTTCATCGGCTCGCTGAGCTCCGCCCATTGCTTCAGGCCTCCGGAAGCGCGCCTGGTAAACACCGGAGGTATACCGGCAGCCTCGGTTCGTGAGCTGAGCTGTCGCCGAGGCCCTCGGCAGCGACGGGATTGCTAGCGGACGCGTCCAGGGGCGCAAAACGTCGCGTTCGGTGCCCGCCATGGCCGGACCAGTGGCAGTTCGTGCGTGGCTGCGCCACCGGAACCGGGCCGCAGACCGGCAGCGGCTCTGGAAGAGCCGGGAAACGGGCGGGTCAGCAATCCGCTCGCTCAGCCGTGACGCGGACGACAGGCCGCCTGGAGCGAGCCGCTTAGCCGGCCTTGGGCGCCAGGAGATCCGGCCGGCGGTAGGGGCCGGTGACGATGACCTCGCCCGATTCGTCGAGCGGCTGGCCGCCGGTCCGGATCATCCGGTAGCGGTGGTGGATCTCGGTCGCGCCGGCCGCCAGCATCGCGCTCACCGGGCAGTACTTCGTGGCCGACAGCTCGATGCAGCGCCGGACGGCGGCCACCTCCAGGTCCGGCCCTTCCAGCTCATGGACGAGGTCGATCCGGGTGAAGACCTGGGGGTACCCGTCGCGCTGCTCGGCGCTGACGTGAACCTGGTAGCGGACGAAGGGCTGGCGCTTCTTCTCGAGGATCGACACGACATCCATCGCAGAACATGCGGCCAGGGCGGCCAGCACCACCTCGGTCGGCCCTGCGGCGGTCTGGCCCTGGCCACTGTCGAAGTGCACCTGGAAGCCGCTGCCGGTGGTCGCCTCGAAGTGTGCTCCGGCCTGGTACCGGACCTCGACGTTCTTGATCGTCACGCGACCGGTACTCCCTCCGGGATGTCACCCAGGAACTGCTCGCGGTAGAGCCGGGCGTACAGGCCATCCTGGGCCACGAGCTGGGCATGGCTGCCGCGCTCCACGATCCGGCCGCGCTCGTAGACGAGGATCCGGTCCGCCCGCAGGATCGTCGACAGGCGGTGGGCGATGGCGATCGTCGTCCGTCCCTCCATCAACCGCTCCAGGGCGGACTGGATGAGCCGCTCGCTGACCGTGTCGAGAGCCGACGTCGCCTCGTCCAGGATCAGGATCCGGGGATCCTTGAGCAGCACCCGGGCGATCGCGATCCGCTGCTTCTCGCCACCCGACAGCTTGTAGCCGCGTTCGCCGACCATCGTGTCGTAGCCATCGGGCAGCTCGGCGATCCGGTCGTGGATGGCCGCCGCACCAGCGGCCGCGATCAGCTCGGGGTCGGTCGCTTCGGGTCGGGCGTAGCGCAGGTTGTCCCGGATCGAGGCATGGAAGAGGTACGTCTCCTGGGTCACGAAGCCAATCGTCTCGCCCAGCGAGGCGAGGGTGATCCGGCGGATGTCGCGGCCGTCGATCTCCACCGACCCGCTGTCGACGTCGTACAGGCGCGGGATCAGGTAGGTGGTGGTGGTCTTGCCAGAGCCCGACGGGCCGACCAGCGCGACGAGCTCACCCGGCTTGGCCTCGAACTCGATCCCTTCCAGGGCAAAGCCACCCGGCGGGGCTCCACCGGGTGGATCAGTCGTCCCCGCCGTCTTCGTTTCGAAGGCTCGCGCCGAGGGTACGGCCTGGGCGGGATAGCGGAACCAGACGTCGCGGAAGCGGACGCCGCCGGCGACCGTTCGCGGGTCGAGCGCCAGGGCGTCCGGCGCATCGATGATTTCGGGGTCGAGGTCCAGGTACTCGAAGATCCGGTCGAACAGGGCGAGCGAGCCCTGGATCTCGACCTGGACGTTGAGCAGCGCACCGAGCGGGAAGAAGAGCCGGCTCTGGAGGGTGGTGAACGCGACGATCTGGCCGATCGTCGGCGCACTTGGGTCGTGGTTGATGGTCAGGATCCCGGCCAGGTAGTACACGAAGGCCGGAGTGATGCTGAAGATGGTGCCGATGATCATGAAGAACCAGCGTCCGACCATGGCCTGCCGGATCTGGAGCACGGCCAGCTTGCGGTTCAACCCCTTGTAGCGGGCAATCGACGCCGCCTGCTGGCCGAATGTCTTGGACAGGAGCATCCCACTGACGCTGAGGGTCTCCTCGGTCGCTGCCGACAGGTCGGCCATCGACTTCTGGGTCTCGCTGCTGACCGTCCGGCGGACCCGGCCGACCCGGAAGGTCAGGTACAGGAAGAACGGCAGGACGCCGACCGACAGGGCAGTCAGGCGCCAGTCGATCAGGACCATCGCGATCAGGGTACTGATCGCTGTTGCCAGGTTGCTGGTCAGGTTTGCCGCTGTATCGGTCACGACGGATTGGATGCCGCCGACATCGTTGGCCAGTCGGCTCTGGATCTCGCCGGTCCGGGTCTCCGTGAAGAACCGCAGGGGCAACCGCTGGAGATGCGCGTACAGCGCATTGCGGAGGTCCTGCATCACGTTCTGGCCAACCTTGTTGTTGAGGTAGGCCTGCCCCACGCCGATCAACCCGGAGGCGATCGGGATCACGATCATGAGTCCCACGTACAGGTTCAGCTTGAAGAAGTCGCGGTGGGGGAGCGCGTCGTCGATCAGCCGCCCGAGAAGGAGCGGGTTCACGATCCCGAGGAGGCTTGTCAGCAGGATCGCCCCGGTGACGACGCCGACCTGGGTCTTGTACGGTGCGAAGAATGCGGCGATCCGGCGCACGGTCTGGTTACGCCGCTCCGGCGGCAGCCTGGTGACCGGCTCGTGGCCGCCGAAGCCTCCGTGTGCGAAGCCCATCAACCGCGTCCCTGGCTCGGCGTCACCCCTGGCCGGCCAGCGCGGATGAGCTGGGCGTGGCGTTCAACTCCAGCCAGCGCTCGGCGTCGATCGCCGCCTTGCAGCCTTCGCCAGCGGCGGTGACCGCCTGCCGATACCGATGGTCGTGGACGTCACCGGCGATGAACACGCCTTCGATCTGCGAGCCGGACTCGTCGCGGACGACCAGGTAGCCCTTCTCGTCGACCTCGAGGATGTCCCGGAAGAGATCGGTATTGGGCATGTAGCCGATCGCGATGAACAGGCCGTCGAGGGGCAGGTGCCTCTGCTCGCCTGTGGTCGTGGTCACCAGCCGCACGCCTTCGACGCGGCTGTCGCCGAGCACTTCCGCGACGATGGTGTTCAGGTGGACCTCGATCTTGGGGTGGGCGAAGGCCCGCTCGACCATGATCTTGCTGGCCCGTAGCGAGTCGCGCCGGTGGAGCAGGTGAACCTTCGTTGCGAAGCGGGTCAGGAAGGTCGCTTCCTCGAGGGCGGTGTCGCCACCGCCGACCACGGCAATCTCCTTGCCCCGGAAGAAGAAGCCATCGCAGGTGGCGCAGGCGCTGACCCCGCGGCCGCGGAGGCGGGTCTCGCTTTCGAGGCCGAGCCACAGGGCCGAGGCGCCGGTGGCCACGATCACGGCATCACCGCGGTACTCGATCCCACGGGCCCAGACCCGGAACGGACGGCTGGAGAAGTCGACCCGCTCGATGTCGACATCGATGATCCGGCTGCCGAAGCGCTCGGCCTGGGCCCGAAAGGCAGCCATCAACTCGGGACCCTGGATGCCGTCGGGAAAGCCCGGGTAGTTCTCGACATCGCTCGTGATCATCAGCTGGCCGCCCGGCGTGGAGCCGGCCAGCACGATCGGTTGAAGGTTGGCCCGGGCGGCGTAGATCGCGGCGGTCAACCCGGCCGGGCCGGATCCGATGATCAGGAGCTTGCCCTCGACCGGGTCGCTGCTGCCGGCGTCGTTCCTGGATCCTGGTTCGGCGACGACGGGCGCCGCGTCAGGGCCAAATGAGATCGCTCCGGCGAACGAGATCGGCGCCGCGGGCGCAAGGGAGATCGGGTCGCCGCTGGGCCCTGGTTCGGGCCGGGGCCGGCCCATGGCGTCGTCTGTCATCGCCTCATCCTATCATCGCCCGATACTCCCCAGGGGTATCGCAAGATCAGCGCGATTGGCTCACAGCCTCCGAATCTGGGGGATGACAGACTGCCCGATCAGCTCGAGCTGGTGCAGATCCTCGACCCCGCGCACGGCCACGATCACATGCTGAACCCCGGCGTCGGAAAGCTCGCCGAACTGCTCGACGAGCTGGGCGGGCGAGCTAGCGCCGCCGGACCCGTCGCCACGAACGCTGACGTCCTGGAGCGTGCTCCGCTCGATCTGATCGTAGGGCCGCCCGATCCGCTCGCAGTGCTCACGCAGGACGGCGTATTTGTGGGCGAGGCGTGGGGGATCGCCGAAGACGTTCGTCGCATCGGCGTACTGGGCTACGAGGCGGAGCGTCTTCTGCTCGCCGCCGCCGCCGATCATGATCGGGGGATGCGGCTTGCTCAGGGCCTGCGGTGAGTTGAGCAGGCGGCTGGCCTGGTAGTGGTGGCCGTCGAAGGCGCCTTCGGTGCCCCGCTCACCGGTCCACAGGGCGTGGGTGATCTGGAGCATCTCCTCGAGCATCTCGAAGCGGACGCCGAGGGGCGGCATCGGGAAGCCCAGCCCGCGACTCTCGTCCTCGTTCCACGCCGCGCCGATACCCAGCCAGGCCCGCCCACCCGAGAGGACGTCGAGGGTCGTGGCGGCTTTGGCCCACAGCCCGGCGGTCCGGTAGTGGATGCCGCCGACCAACAGGCCCAATCGGGCCTGTTTCGTGAGGCCGGCCAGGTAGCCCAGCGTGGTCCAGCCCTCGAGCATCGGGTCGGTGACCGGGCCGACGCCCCGGATCTGGAAGAAATGGTCCATCAGCCAGATCGAATCGAAGCCGGCCTCGTCCGCCGTCCGGGCGATCCGACCGAGGGTAGGGGCAATCGCTTCGGTGCCGCCGGGCCAGGTGAACGAGTCAATCTGGAGACCGATCTTCACGCGTGAGCTCCCTCTGGGCGGACGGCCTGCCCGCCTCGAGCGCCAAGGGTACCGGTGAGCGCCGAACCTAGCGGAACAGGTCCCACTCGGTCGGGATCAGGGCCGCCCGGATCGTTGCCTCGCCACGGCTGGGCCGGGCACCTCGAACGATCGCTGCGGGTCGTCCGGCGACCTTGCCCAGGGTCAGCTCGGCAGCCGTGGCGATTTCGTCGGCGACTGCCCGCACTGTCGAGCTCATCGTCCGGCCGTCGGCGTCGACCGTGCCCCGCAGGTCCTCGAGCGGGAGGAGGCCGGAGACCCCGATCGCGACATCAACGATCCCCCAGCGCCAGGGCCGTCCGAAACTGTCCGACACGATCACCGGCACGTCGACGCCCAGGTGTCCCCGCACGGCTTCCCGGATGCCGGACGCGGAGCGATCCGGGTCGACCGGCAGGAGGGTGACGATCGAGCCGCTCGCCGGTCCGACGTTGGACGCATCCACGCCGCCGTTGGCGCACACGAAGCCATGGGCCGTCTCGGTGATCAGCACGCCGTTCGCCATCCGGACGACCCGACGCGCCTCGCGCAGGACCACCTCGATCTGGCGCGGGTCGCGCTGCCAACGCTCGGCGAAGGCGAAGGCCTCGGGGCGGGGCGCGACCAGGGTCAGGTCGACGATCGCGCCCTCGGCCTTCGACACGACCTTCTGGGTGACTACGATCACATCGTCCCGGCGGAGGGGACCAAAGCCGGGTTCGCCGGCCAGCAGACGCTCGATCGCCGCGGCGATCAGGCCACCAAGGTCGTCGCCGGGCTGAATCTCGGGGATCCCCGCGAGGGCGATCACAGTCAACCTGCCGGGGTCGCCCTCGCGGCCGGTTGACTCAGCCGCCATCGGCCGGATCGAGCAGGCCGCGCTCCTCGGCCAGGCTGAGGTCCTCGGGCAGGTCCAGGTCGAGGGCCAGCGGTCCGTCAACCTCGAGGCTGAGCGCACCAGCGGCGCGGGCGGCGGCCTCGTGGGCGACGGCGCTGTCGATTCCGAACGCGAAGGCGATCGCGTCCGGTGGGCTGAGCAGGAGCGCATTCGTGCCGCGCCCATGACGATCGGGCACGACCACGACGATCGCCCGCGCCGGCGAGGCCGCCGCCGCCCCGCTGGCCACGACCGCGCCGATCGAGACACCGGTCACGGAGGGCAGATCACCGGCCAGCACCAGGACGGCGCTGGCGCCCCCGGCGATCGCCCAGCTGACGGCCTGTTCGAGGCCCTCATTGAGACCCTCGCCAACCTGCTGGAGCGGTGTCGCGCCGCTCTGGACGGCCAGCTCGAGGATTGCCGGATCGGGACTGACGACCACGACCGATTCGATCTCGGGCACCTGTGCAGCGGCCCGGATCGTGCGCTCGAGGAGCATCCGCACGAGATCCTGGCGCTCTTCCGCATCGAGGGATCCACCGAGCCGGCTCTTGGCCCCTTCGAGCGCGCGCACGGGCACGATCGCGACGAGCCGCCGGAGGTCGGCGCCGGGGGACCGCTCGGCGAGTGGACGGGTCACCCGGTCATCCTAGGCCCGGGTCAGCTTGCGTGCGAAGTTCAGGACCTCGGCGGCAACCCGGGCGCGGCTCGGCTCATCCACCATGATCGTGTCGACGACAAGGGTGCGCAGCCCCAGCTGCTCGATCTGCGGGGCCAGGTGGGCATCGGCTGGATCGAGCACGAAGCCGGTCGCCAGACCGGCATAGAGCCGGGCCACGCCGAGTGCGCTGGGCTCGTGGCCGAGCGAGGCCAGCATCCGGTCCGCCGGCCCCTTCAGGGCACGCCCAGCGATGATCCCCGAGACGGCGACGATGGGCGTCCCGGCCGAACGGGCCCGCTCGATCGCCTCGCGCAGGCCGGGTACGGCCAGGATCGGGCCGATCGAGACGATCGGATTCGACGGCGCAATGACGAGCACCTTCGCGGCCGCCAGTGCGGCCCGGACCCGATCGGTGGGGGAGGCGGTCTCGATTCCCCGCCAACGCACCTCGAGGACGGTCGGCCCCTGGTGGCGACGGACGAAATACTCCTGGAACTCGAGCCAGCCCTCGCTGGTCCGGATCTCCGTCGTGACTGGCTCGTCCGTCATTGGCAGGATCGTGGCGCTGAGCCCGAGCGAGCGTTGCAACCCGAGGTTGGCCTCCGTCAGACTGGCGCCGGCGCGGATTCGAGCCGTGCGCACGATATGGGTCGCCAGGTCGCGGTCGCCCAGGCCGAACCAGGATTCCTCACCGTAAACCTCGAGCTGGTTCATGCTGGCCGAGGTGTCGCCGGCGATCCCCCAGCCGAATGGCCCCTCGATGCCGGCCAGGGTATACAGGACCGTGTCGTGGTCGGGGCACACGAGCAGCCCATGCCGCTCGAGGTCGTCGCCGGTGTTGACCACGATGGTCAGGTCCGATCCGACGAGCGATTGCAGGCCCCGGCCCAGCCTGGCTCCACCCACGCCCCCGGCGAGCTCGACGACCGGGCCCCCGGCCGAGCTCACGGCAGCGCGTCGAGCGCGTTGCGAACCTCGCCGATCCGCTCGATCGTTTCTGGGTCATACGGGGCGGGCATCCGGACCACGACCTCAACCATGCCCAGGTCGCGATACGGTCGAAGGCGCTCGGCAAGCAAGCCGGGCGAGCCGAGCAGGATCGGCACGCCGGTGATTTCTTCGAGGCCGTTGTGGACCAAACGAGCCTCGAGAGCCCGGGCCGCCTCGGCCGGATCGTCGCGGATCACGATCGGGAAGCTCACCGTTCGTTCGATCAAGCCCGGATCCCGGCCCACGTCGGAGCAATGGGCGACCAGGATCGCGTCCTTGGCCGCGAACTCATCGGGCGTGCCGCTCGTATTCCAGGCGTCGGCATAGGTGGCCACGGTTCGGAGCGTCTTCTTCGGCCCCGACCCTCCGATCAGGATCGGCAGGTGGGCCTGGATCGGCGTCGGCGCATGGACCGCGCCCTTGAACGTGTAGAAACGGCCGGCGTGGTCGATCGTCTCGCCATCGAGCAGCCGGCGGATCAGCATGACTGACTCATCGAGCCGGTCGAGTCGCTCGCCGAAGCCGGTTCCGAAGTCGATCCCGTGGGCCTCGTGCTCCCGCTCGAACCACGCTCCGCCGATCGCCAGGATCGCCCGGCCGTTGCTGATGTGGTCGAGCGTGGTGGCCAGCTTGGCCGTATGGCCGGGGTTACGGAACGTGTTGGCCCCAACCATCAACCCGATCCGGATCCGTGCCGTGAGGGCCGCCCAGGCGGCCAGGACGGCCCAGCCCTCGAAGATCGGCTGGCGCCACGACCCCTGGATCGCCATCAGGTGATCCCAGGTGTAGATCGCGTCCCAACCGGCCTGCTCCGCAGCCATGGCCACATGGCGCAGTCCGGGCCAGTCGGTCGCCTGCGACCACGGTTGCGCGCCGAAGCGCATCGATGGCGGTGTCATGAGTGGAGCTTGGGCAGTACGTCCCGGCCGAAGACGTCAATCCAGTCAGCCTGGTTGCGGCCCACGTTGTGCAGGTAGACCTGGTGGAAGCCCAGGTCCAGGAACTTCTGGATCTCAGCCCGGTGACGCTCCGGGTCAGAGCTGATCACCATCCGGCCGGCAAAATCCTCGGGGCGGACGAGCTTGGCCATCTGCTCGAAGTCGAACGGGCTGCGGACGTCCTGCTTGGGGAACTTCATGCCGCCGTTCGGCCACTCCTTCATCGCGTTGGCCAGGGCTTCCTCGTCGGTCGGCGCCCAGGACAGGTGGAGCTGGAGGATGAACTTGAACCTGGCCGGGTCGTTGCCTGCCTCGCGGCTACCCTCGCGGCACTTCTCGAAGATCATCTCGAGCTTGCCTTCCGGCGCTCCGACAGTGATCAGTCCGTCGCAGAGCGCGCCCGTCTTCTTGGCTGTGATCGGTCCGGCCGTCGCGACGTAGATCGGCGGGGTCACTTCCGGCAACGTCCACAGCCGGGTCGTCTCCATCTTGTAGTACGGGCCGGCGTGCTTGACGTCCTTCCCGCTGAACAGCTTGCGGATGATCTCGATCGCTTCGAACATCCGGGCGATCCGCTCGGGCGTCTCGGGCCAGTAGCCGCCCAGGACGTGCTCGTTGAGGGCCTCACCGGAGCCCAGCCCCAGCCAGTGCCGACCGGGGTACATTGCGGCCAGGGTTGCCGAGGCCTGCGCGACGATCGCCGGGTGCATCCGGAATGAGGGACAGGTGACCCCCGGGCCGAGGTCACCCTTCGTCCGCTCGCCGATCGCTGTCAGGACGTTCCAGACGAAGGCCGCCTGGCCCTGCTGGGGAACCCACGGTTGAAAGTGATCGGCGGCCATGACGCCGCTGAAGCCGGCGGCCTCGGCAGCCGCCGAGTAGCCGACGACCTCCTGCGGCCCGAACTGCTCGAGCATCGCCGCATATCCGATCGTTGCCTGAGCCATATCGTCAGTCCTCGAAATGAAACGTGCTGGAAGTCAGCGACAGGCGGAAGCTGACACGCTGCTGGCGCTCGAACCGATCTCGAATGAGCTCTTCGGCCCGCCCGGGCTCGTCGGCGTGGTACTGGCGGGCCATCGCCGCGATGTCGGCCTGGGCGGAGGCCCGCTCGTCCACGACCTCGACGCTGCCCCGGATCGCGATCCAGCGCGGGCCGTCCGCAAGGGTCACGCTGATCCGCGGGTCTCGGCGCAGGTTCGCCGGCCAGATTCGACCCGCGGCGCTATTGATGACGAGGGTGTCGCCGTCCAACCGGCACCAGGTGAGCGCCTGGTGCGGGCTGCCGTCGGCGTTGACCGTTGCGATCGTGGCATGTTGGAGACCGGCGGCCAGAAACTGGCGCACGCGCTCGAGTGCCTCGGCATGTGCGCTGGGACTGTCGGCCTGGGCCATGGCCCGATGGTAGTCGAAGCCACGATCGATGGCCCGCGGCTCGCTCGGCCGCGGGGCAGGCCGGGCGCCCAGGTCTCGATCCAGCCGCCAGGGTCGATTCGCAGGCGTGATGTCAGACTGCGCTGCAATGCCACGGGATCACCCGCCGTCGTTTCAGCGTGCCCTCTTGCCACTCCGATTCTTCGTAGGCGGGACGTTCCTCTTCGCCGGCATCGACAAGCTCCTTGACCCAGCCTTCCTGAGAATGACCGGCCCGGGCTCGATCGGCGAACAGCTGGCGACGTACAGCCGGATCTCGCCACTGGCGGCGCTGGTGCACGCCGTGGCGCTGCCTGCGCCGCTCCTGGTCGGGGTGGTGATCGCCGGGCTGGAGATTGCGGCTGGCCTGGGCGCCCTGACCGGCCTCGCCTATCGTTTGAGCGCGGTGATCGGAGCGCTGCTCGCCGGGACCTTCTTCCTGACCGCTTCCTGGGCGATCCGTCCGTATTACCTCGGCGCGGACCTGCCCTACCTGTTCGGCTGGATCACCCTGGCCCTGGCCGGCCATGGTGGGCTGTATGTCCTGGGTGACTCCGTCGAGCGAGCCTTCAGCCTGGCCCCGTCGCCTGCCCCGGCGGGTCTGGCCACGGACCGGACCCGCCGGGGCCTCCTCCAGCTGGTCGTCCTGGCGGCCGGATCACTGAGCGTCGCCGGGATCGCCGGGACGCTCAGTGCCCTCGGGCCGGCGTTCGGCTCCGAGCCGGCTCCGGTGGCCGGGCCCGACGGGGGCTCGTCGTTCCCAGCCCCACCGGGCGGGCCCGGGACAAGCCCGGCTCGAGGCGAGATCGCCAGCGTCGCAACCGTCCGGGCCCTGCGTTCATTCGGGTTCATCGATCCGGCCTCGGGCGACCCGGCGGTCCTGGTGGCCCTGGGTGACGGCACGATCGTGGCCTTTGACGCGGTGTGCACCCATGCCGCCTGCACGGTTGCCTTCGATCGGTTGTCGGGCAACCTGTTGTGCCCCTGTCACGGGGCGATCTTCGATCCGACCCACGGCGCACGGGTCCTCGATGGACCGACCGACGTGCCGCTTCTGGCGCTGCCGATCCGGATCGATCCAGCCACCGGCGGGATCAGCCTGGCCGGCTGACCGTTCGTGGAACGCTCAGGCGGGCGGGATGGCGATGGGCCGCGAGCGGCGCGGGCGGGGCGGTCGTCGAGGCTCGAGGGAACGAGGTCGCCCCGGATCGGGGGCCGGCCGGCCGAGCAGGTAACCCTGGCCGAACTCGACGCCCAGCGAGCGCAGGGTTTCGAGGTCGCGACGCGTCTCGATCCCCTCGGCGATCAGGCGCGCGTTGATCCGTCGGCTGAACGAGACGAAGGCCTCGACCAGGGCCTTCTTGGCATCGTTGGCGCCGCAGCCGTGGACGATTTCGCGATCGATCTTGATGATCGTCGGTCGCAGTGCGGCGATCAGGGTGAAGCTGGCGTAACCAGCCCCGGCATCGTCGATTGCGAACCCGAAACCGAGCTTGCGCAGTGCCTTGACCTGGCGCTGGAGCGGGACGATATCGTGGACAGCCTGCTGCTCCGTGCACTCGAGCGTTACCTGGCGCGGGTGGATCCCGGCGAGGCGGACCATCCGGGCCACGCCCTTTGCCTCGAAATGCGGATCCAGCAGGCTGGCCGGAGTCGTATTGATGGCGACCGCGAAGCGGATCCCGTCGGGCACCGCGTCGGCCGCGACCAGCCCGGCGATCCGCTCGAGAATGATCCGGACGATGAACGTGTCGAGCTCGACGGCTCGGCCGGTGGCGATCGCCGCGTCAACGACCGCGCTGATCGACGCCGGATGATGGGGCATGTTCGGCCGAAAGAGACACTCGTACTCGTGGAGCTCGCCGGTGGCCAGCTCAACGATCGGCTGGAAGTAGACGTCGTGGGTCCGGATCGCGAAGAACAGGTCGAGCATCTTCGACTGGACTGCCTGGACCGTCTGGCTCATTCCGATTCGGTCGGCAATGCCCGATAGCTGGACTGCCGCGGTCAGCGCGTGAAGGTACTTCTCGGACTCGGGCAGGCTCGCGTCAACCGGCACCAGGCCGAAGTCAGGGCCGCCGCTCGGCCCGGCCACCTCGGCCGCCAGCGCTTCGGTCAGCGACTCGAGGGGGGCGATGAGGCACGCGCCCGAGGACAGCTCGATGACGCGCCCGTCCGGCACCCGCTCGCGGAGGCGGTGCAGAAACCGCGAGTCGCGTGACCAGATCAGTCGCTCGTCACCACGACGCTGGTTACCGAAGAAGCGCACGGTCCGCCCCGCAGATGACCCGCTCGAATCGGCCGTTCACCGGCCGCCCCCCGCGAACCCGCGGGCAGCACCAATCATGCGCCTGCCGCAGTCCCCGTGCGGAGGCTCCAGCGGTACCAGCCGCGGGCCACCCGAACGTACGGCTCTGCCCGGGTGCCGGAGCGGCGAAGGCCGCCTGACTCAGGCGATTCGTTCCCCGGCCCAGACCGCGAGATCGAGCCGATTCTCCGGTGGGGCGAGGGGACAGGCCCAGCGAGGATCGAAGGCGCACGACGGCTGATAGGCGAAGTTGAAGTCGAGAATCAGGCTGCCCCTGGCCGGGTCACCGCCAAGGTCTGCACTCTTTGCCGTGTCGAGCAGGTAGCGGCCCGCCGCGTACGTCGCCGCCCCGCTCGTCGCATCGCGAAACGGCAGGAACAGCCCGCCGGCGTAGGCCTCCATCCAGAAGATCGAGAGCACGCGGCGGCCATGGCCCGGGAAGGGGATCTCGACGGATCCGATCCGCCGGAACGAGAGAACGTCGGTCCCGCTGTTGGGCAGGCTGGGTGGCGCCCCAAGGGTCATGGCGCCGGGCGGAGTGGCGGGTGAGGTGCCGGCATTCGGAGCGCCCAGTGGCGGGCCGAGTGGGGCAGTGAGCGGCGGCGGGGTCCCGAGCGGGGAGCTTGCCGGGGTCGCGAGCGGGGTTCGGGGCATCGCTGCCGCCCCGGCTGGCTGCACGATGACCTCGAATCGCAGGGTTGGGTCGTACTCGAAGTGCTTCGCGCTGAAGTTGGTCCGCTCGGCCGCCGGCACGGGGCTCATCGGGTGATCCCGGTACAGCCGCTCGCGCTCCTCGCGCCAGATCGTCAATGCGGCCAGCGGATCGCCCACGGCCAGCCGTCGCACCTGCGCATACAGGTCACTCACCTGCCGGCGCCAGTCGGCCAGTTGCAGCTCGGTCCCAGGCTCAACGCTCATTGCCCGAGTATCGGCTCACCCCCCGGCCTCGTCCAGCCGAACCGGAGCAGCTCGTCGCCGGTTGCCTGCTCTTGCCACTCGCCCGAGGTCCGCTCGTGACAAATGTCGCTTTGAGCGACCCTGATGGTCGGATCAGGGCTGGAGGCCTTCAATTCGGGCTGTCGCGGGCGGATCTCACCCACGGATCAGCGGCGGTCCGGTCGGAACGGGGCTCGGGCGGAGCCACGACTCCATAAGGATCGCTAATCGCGTCATTTGGCAACGGACAGGCTCCGGCCTCCCGAAGGCCACGCGTCGAGTCGCGGAGCCGCGGCATCCTGCCTCGGATCGGCCGCCACGCTTCGTCGTGGACGGGGCAGACTAGAATCGGCCCCCGGTCCCGGCTCCGGCTGGGTGCGGTGAGCAGGCACGGAGGCAACGAACAGGCATTTGAGAGGGACGTGGCGTGGCTGACAGGGCGGAGATCGGCGTATTCGGAGGCTCAGGCTTCTACTCGCTCCTTGACGACGTTCGAGAGGTCAAGGTCGACACCCCGTACGGCGCGCCGTCCGACAGTTACTTCCTGGCCGACGTCGCCGGTCGAGGGGTCGCGTTCCTGCCGCGCCACGGTCGACGCCATACCCTGCCGCCGCACCGGGTCAACTACCGGGCGAACGTGTGGGGGATGAAGGCGCTGGGGGTCAAAGCCGTGATCAGCCCGTGCGCGGCGGGCTCGCTCCAGCGCGCGGTCGAGCCGGGCCATTTTGTCGTGTGCGACCAGTTCGTCGACCGGACGAGCGGTCGGGCCGATACGTTCTTCGATGGCCCGATCGTCAGCCATGTCAGCTCGGCCGAGACGTACGACCCTGAGCTGCGCCGGATCGCCATCGACGTGATCCGTGAACACGGGATCACGGTCCACGAGCGGGGCACGGTCGTGGTGATCCAGGGCCCGCGCTTCTCGACAAGAGCCGAGTCGAAGTGGTTCTCCGACGCCGGCTGGGAGGTGATCAACATGACCCAGTACCCCGAGGCCTACCTGTGCCGCGAGCTGGGCATGGCGGTTGTCAACATCAGCCTGATCACCGACTACGACGCCGGGGTGCTGGTGGGCACCGAGGCCGTGACCGCCCATGACGTGCTCGAGGTCTTCAACACGAACGCGGCCAGGATCCAGAAGGTCGTGCTGGAGATGATCCGGCGCTTCCCGGCTGACCTGGCGGCGCTGGGCGCAGGCGCGGGCCTGGCGTTCACCCGGGGCGACGGCCACGCGGCATCACCCGATGACATCCGGATCTTCGATACCGATCTTGGGGCGGGAGCCGATCGCGGGTGACGGCGCACGCTCGATCGACCCGGCCGTAGGACAATCGCCCGACGATGAGCCGGCCCCCGTCCCCCACGAGCGAGTTGACCCATGGCTGCGTTCGCTGCGGCGCGCCGATCCCCATCGCCGATGGGATGTGCGCGCGCTGCAATCCGCTCGGCCTCAAGCAACCGGCCCCGTCCCAGGCCCACGGCACCGTCTTCCTCGGGATCGTCGTCGCCGTGATCGTCCTGTTCGCCGTGGCCAAGATCTCGATCCAGGGCGTCGGGCCATTCCAGGGCGTCGTCGCAGGGGTCGTCTCGGCCCCACCCGGCCTGGCGGTGACCGTCACGGTGACGAACCAGGGCACGGCGGCCGGCAGCACCACCTGCCGGATCTACGATCCGACCATCCAGGGCATCGGTCCGGAATCCACGTATGCGGACAGCCCTCGAGTCCAGCCAGGCAAGACCGTCTCGTTCTCCCAGCAGGTGAGCTCGCTGGGAACCGTCGTTCGGCCGTTGGCGGTGTCCTGCAGCAACCCATGAGCAGCTCCGGGCCGGGTCGGGCCGAGCCATACACCGTCGAACTCGCAGCCGCCACCGAGATCGCCGTGCGGGCCGGGCGACTGATCCTGGAACGTGCCGACCGGATTGAGCGGATCGACTACAAGGGTGCCCGCGACGTGGTCACCGACGTGGATCATCGCTCGGAGGCGCTGATCCTGGAGGAACTCCGCAGGCGCTTTCCGGACGACGCCCAGCTAGCCGAGGAATCGGGCCTGGCCGCGCCCGTCGCCGCCGGCGGGACCGACCATACCGGATCCGCTGAGCGAACGTGGGTCGTCGACCCGCTCGACGGCACGATCAACTATGCCAACCGGATCCCGATCTACTGCGTCTCCATCGCCCTGGTCGCGGCCGATCGGCCGGTCGTGGGTGTGGTCCACGATCCTGTCCGAGGCGAGACGTTCAGCGCCACAGCCGACGGTCCCGCCCGGCTGAACGGCCTCCCGATCGTCCCGAGCAGCAAGCCAGTCCTGCTTGATTTCGTGATCGCCCTGACGCTCGACCGCAACCGGCTGGCGAGCGCCGGCCCGGCCCTGGCCGACGCGACCCGGGTCCAGCGCCGGCTGGGCTCGTCGGCCCTGGCCCTGGCCTGGGTCGGCTGTGGCCGGTTCGACGCGTTCGTGCAGACGGGGAACCTGTCGGCCTGGGACGTTGCGGCTGCCGGCCTGATCGCCGAGCGGGCCGGAGCGCAGGTCCGGCGACTCGATGGCGGACCCTACCTGGACATGAGCCTGGGTACGAGCCGCTATGGCGTCCTGGCGGCGCCCGAACGCCACTTCGCGGAGCTCCGCCGTCTCGTGGGTTGACCCCTCTCAGGCCGCGGACCAGCGATGCGGCCGGCTGCGCAGCCGGTCGAGTCCGAACTCGCTGCAAAACGCCTGCCAGGCGGCTCGCGGCGTGCCCGCCCAGCGCAATTCGGCCGGAGCGATCTGAGGGATCGGCGCGTCGTTGCGCAAGCGGGCGAGCGTTCGGTACAGGAGCACCTCCGCCAGGCGATCGCGCAGGGTCGCGGCAAGGGCGCCCGCCCCGCGGACCGGCAGGCTCCAGGCCGCCGGATCGGCCGGGATCGCCTCGATCGAGCCGAAGCGCGAAAGCACGAGCGCCGCCGACTTCGCGCCCCAGCCGGGCAGTCCCGGGTAGCCGTCCGCCGCATCCCCGACCAGCGCCAGCCAGTCGGGGATCGAGGCCGGGGCCACGCCCCACTTGGCGCGCACGCCGGCTTCGTCGTAGATGATCCGGCGACGGCGATCCCAGAGGACGACGCGCTCGCCACGAACGCACTGGGCCAGGTCCTTGTCCGGGGTGCACACGAGGATCCGCTCGACCTCGGCATCCTGGGCGAAGCGGGCGACGGCGGTCGCGATTGCGTCGTCCGCCTCGAACTCGACCATCGGCCAGAGGGCCAGGCCGAGCGCCTCGATCGCCTGCTCGGCGATCGGGAACTGGCTGAGCAGCTCGGGCGGCATGCCGGCGTCGGTCTTGTAGCCGGCAAACAGCTCGTTCCGGAACGAGGCGATCACTCGGTCGGTGGCGCAGCCGACGTGCGTCGCACCCTCCTCCCGGAGCAGGAACAGGAGCTGCTCGACGAGTCCGGCCACACCCGACAGGACGACGCCGTCCCGGCCCAGGACGGCGGGCCGCGGCGCAAAGTGGGCACGGAAGAGCTCGTACGTCGCGTCGACGAGGTGGAGCTCCACGTCGATCGCGACTCAGCCGGGGAAGGTGACGGCTTCGATCTCGAGCTGCTCGCGCAGGCGCTCGAGGTCTGCCTGGAAGATCCGGCCAAGGAGCGGTGCCTGGATCAGCCCGAGCAGGTTGGGCAGGATCGGCGGGATCAGCGTCTCGTCCCAGGTCAGCCGAGTCCGATCGTCGTCGAGAGCCTCCAGCCGGAACACGCCACTCCCCTCGAAAAGACCATCGTGGCGGACCGCATAGTCGTGGGGCGGCAGGAACTCGGTGACCTCGACGGGATCTTCGACGCTGATCCCAAGGATCCGCACGAGCGACCTGGCCCGGGTGCCGACCCGGACCGGACCGGGGGTCGTCACCCGGACCCACTTCAAGTCGTGCATCCAGTCGGGCTGGCGTTCGATGTCGGCCAGGCGGACCCAGACCCGCTCGATCGGCGCGCCGATCACGATGCTGCTCCGAATTGGATCGGGAACCGAGCCGGCGTCATCGGCCTGCTGGCGGCCACCCAGCCAGCGGTCGACCGCCCAGGCCAGGCCGACGCCGGCCGTGGCCAGCCCGACGATCCGGAACATCCAGCGAATCATGGCGACCCGGCCGGCCGGCCGACGACTTCGACCCCGGCGGCCTGCATCTCGGCCACTGCCCGATCCCCGTCGCCGGGGGCCAGGTCGACCGGTCGGATCCCGTCGGCCAGGATCCGGGTCGGGTAGCCCAGCCGGATGGCGTCGAGGGCGGTCGCCTTGACGCAATAGTCGGTGGCCAGGCCGGCGACCACGACCCGCTCGATGCCCGCCGCCCGGAGCAGGCCGTCGAGTTCCGTCGGGGACTCCCGGCCCGTGCTCGGATCTCGCGTCGAGAAGCCCGAGTAGCCGTCCTCACCGGCTGAGCCCTTGCGGACCCTGGAGCCATCCACCAGGAGGTTCGGGTGGAGCTCGGCGCCCCACGTCTCCATCACGCAATGGACCGGCCAGATCCCGCCGTCCCGGGCGAAGTGAGGAGTGACGGCGGGGTGCCAGTCCTGGGTGTAGACAACGAGGGCACCCGACCCGCGAGCCGCTGCAACCTGGCTGTTCAGGAAGGGAATGATCGCGTCGCCACCAGCCACCGCCAGCGCGCCGCCCGGATCCGCGAAGTCGTTCTGGACGTCGATCAGCAGGAGTGCGCTGGTTCGGTCGTAGCCTGGATCGAGCAAGTTGGTCGTCACCCCGTGAGGCTACCGCACTCGCGCGACCGGGTTCGCGATTCACGCGATCGCGACCGATCCGCAACCACGCCTTCGGGCTCGATCCGCTACGCTCCGGGGAGATGTACTTCGACGAATTCAAGCACCAGCTGCCCGACATCGATGAGCGGGAGACCGCCGAGTGGCTCGAGTCGCTCGATCAGGTCGTCGGCGAGGAAGGGCAGAACCGCGCCCGCTTCCTCATGTTCAAGCTGCTCAAGCGGGCCCGCCAGCTGCGGGTCGGCCTGCCGCCGCTCACCCAGACCCGCTATATCAACACGATCAGCCCGGAGCAGGAGCCGTTCTTCCCCGGCGACGAGGCGCTCGAGCACCGGATCCGGCGAATCGTCCGCTGGAATGCGGTGGCGATGGTCCTCCGGGCAAACAACCGCTTCCCCGGGATCGGTGGGCACCTCTCGACCTACGCTTCGGCCGCCAGCCTGTACGAAGTCGGCTTCAACCACTTCTTCCGGGGCAAGGATGGCGACGACGGCGGGGCCGGCGACCAGGTCTTCTACCAGGGCCACGCCGCTCCCGGCATGTACGCCAGGGCCTTCCTGGAAGGACGCCTGAGCGAAGGCCAGCTCGACCATTTCCGGCGTGAGTCGGTGCCCGGCGAAGGGCTGTCGTCGTATCCCCACCCGCGCCTGATGCCCGACTTCTGGGAGTTCCCCACCGTCTCGATGGGGCTCGGTCCGATCAGCGCGATCTACCAGGCCCGATTCAACCGCTACCTCGCCAATCGCGGCCTGGCCGACACGTCGCAGTCACGGGTGTGGGCCTTCCTGGGCGATGGCGAGACGGACGAGCCGGAGTCGCTCGGGGCGCTGTCGATCGCCGCCCGGGAGGGTCTCGACAACCTGACCTTCGTCGTGAACTGCAACCTGCAGCGTCTCGACGGGCCAGTCCGCGGCAACGGCAAGATCATCCAGGAGCTCGAGTCGGTCTTCCGGGGCGCCGGCTGGAACGTGATCAAGGTGATCTGGGGCCGGGAGTGGGACGACCTGCTGGCCCGGGACACGGACGGCGTCCTGGTCAGCCGGATGAACGAGACGCTCGACGGTGAATTCCAGAAGTACTCGGTCTCCGGCGGCGCCTACATTCGCGAGCATTTCTTCGGTCCCGACCCACGCCTGCGCAAGCTCGTCGAGCGGCTGACCGACGACGAGCTCGCCAAGCTGCGCCGGGGCGGTCACGACTACCGCAAGGTCTACGCTGCCTACAAGGCGGCGACCGAGTTCAACGGCGGGCCGACCGTGATCCTCGTCCACACGATCAAGGGCTGGACCCTTGGTCCGGGGGTCGAGGCACGCAACATCACCCACCAGGCCAAGAAGCTCTCGGAGCAGGAGCTCCACATCTTCCGCGACCGGCTGGAGCTGCCCATTCCCGACGCCAGGCTCAAGGATGCGCCGTACTACCATCCCGGTCCGAAGTCCGAAGAAGTCGAGTATCTCCGCGAACGGCGTCGCCAGCTCAGCGGTTCGCTGCCCCGACGGGTCGTCCGGGCGAAGCTGTTCAGCGGCGTGGCCCCGGCTGTCGACGCCGAGTTCGCGGCCGGCAGCACGACCCCGGTCAGCACGACGATGGTCTTCGCCCGGTTGCTCCGGAACCTGATCCGCGATCCGGAGCTCGGGTCACGGATCGTGCCGATCATCCCGGACGAGGCGCGCACCTTCGGGCTGGATCCGCTGTTCAAGGAAGTCGGGATCTACGCGGCGCTCGGCCAGCGCTACGACCCGGTCGACTCGGAGCTGCTCCTGTCGTACCGCGAATCGACCGACGGCCAGGTCCTTGAGGAAGGGATCACCGAGTCGGGCTCGATGGCCAGCTTCCAGGCGGCCGGGACGGCGTATGCCACTCACGGCATGGCGATGATCCCGTTCTACATCTTCTATTCGATGTTCGGCTTCCAGCGGACCGGCGACCAGACCTGGGCCTTCGGAGATGCCCGCGGCCGGGGGTTCATGCTCGGGGCAACCGCCGGTCGGACGACCCTGACGGGGGAGGGCCTCCAGCACGATGACGGCCACTCGCACCTGCTCGCCTCGACGATTCCGAGTATTCGCGCCTACGACCCCGCGTTTGCCTACGAGCTGGCGGCGGTGATCCGGGAGGGGATCGAGCGGATGTACGTTCGCGGCGAGGACGTCTACTACTACATCACCCTCTACAACGAGAACTACGCGATGGCGCCCAAGCCGGAGGGCGTTGACGAGGGGATCGTCCGGGGGATCTACCGGTTCGCCGGCCCACCCGAGTCGGTCGCCACGGATCCACGGGCGCATCGCGTTCGCCTCATCGGGAGTGGTTCCATCCTGCAGCAGGTCCTTGCGGCCCAGGTGCTCCTGGCCGAGAAGTTCGGAGTCGCCGCCGAGGTCTACAGCGCCCCATCCTTCCAGCAGCTTCGGCGAGACGCGCTCGAGGTCGAGCGCTGGAACCGGCTGCACCCCGTCGAGCCGCCACGGATCCCCTATGTCAGCCAGGTTCTCGGCGAGGACGGCGGTCCGGTCGTGATCGCCACCGACTGGCTCAAGGCCGTTCCTGACCTCGTCGCCCGCTGGCTGCCGCGCGACTACGTGTCGCTCGGGACCGAAGGCTTCGGCCGGAGCGACACCCGTGAGAACCTGCGGGCCCTCTTCGAGATCGATCCGCCGGCGATCGCCGCGGCCGTGATGGTCCAGCTCGCCCGCTCCGGCGCGCTGACGACCAAACGCGCGGCCAAGGCGATCACCGAGCTGGGGATCGACCCGGACAAGCTCGATCCGATGGCCGTCTGAGGGCCTGCTTGAGGCCTGCCGAAGCCGCGGCTACTTAATCAGGTAGACCACCGCGACGGTGATCGTCACGTCGGTCGTGCCAGCCTGGACCGGCGTCGCCACCTTGGCGTCCGGGGCACTTGCGGCACCGAGCGCGTAGGGGATCGGGTACTGGATCGGGGCCGAGGTCTCGGTGATCGAGGCTACGCCGCCAATCGAGATCCCGGCGGCCGCGGCCAGTGTGTCGGCCTTTGACTTTGCCTCGGCCATCGCTGCCTGGCGTGCCTGCGCCTCGGCCGCGGTCTGGTTGTCCACCCGGAAGCTGACGCCGTCGAGCGACGTGGCGCCGGCGGTCAGGGTGTTATCGATCGCATCGCCCAGCTTGTCCAGGTCGCGGACTGTGACGGTCACGCTGTTCGACATCTGAAAGCCGGTGATCCGGGGCGGGTTGGTCCCGTTGTTGTAGTCGTAGGTGGGCTGGAGCGAGACGTTCGAGGTCTGGATGTCCTTGTCAGCGATCCCCAGGGCCTTCAGGGCCGCGATCACCTTGGTCATCGCCACGGCCGCATCGGTCCGGGCCGCTTTCACCGTCGGCCGGTTGAGCAGGACGCCCAGGTGGAGGTCGGCGACATCGGGCTTGAGGGTGACTGTGCCGGTTCCGGAGACGCTGACGGTGTGCTCCGGGGTCGTGCTCGAGGGGTCCACGGCGAGGGTCGGGCGGGGCGTCAGCGCCGGCGCCGAGGTCGCCGCCAGGAACAGGCTGACGCCGATCCCGGCGGCGATCAGGCGAGTGCGGACACCGGGCGTCGGGATGGTCAGGGTCGTGGACATCTGGTTGTGCTCCTGTCGGATCGCCGGCCTGTGCGGCTGGTCTGGCCCGAAAGACGGCGGCGGTTCGCGATCGGTTCCCGCGAGCGGCATCATTGGCTGGAGCTGACCTCGCATCGCCAGGTGAATTCGCATGGATGCCCACGAACTGCGTGATGTCGAAACCGCGCGGGCCGCACGCGCCGAGCCATGGCTCGAGTTCATCCGTTACCCGGCCTTGAGTGTCGGGCTGTACGTGCTCGATGCCGGGCAGCCGGACTTCCAGTCGCCGCACACCGAGGACGAGATCTACCACGTCGTCGAGGGCCGCGGCCAGATCACCGTGGGCAGCGAAGTCCGGAGGATCGGCCCGGGCGCCGTGGTCTACGTCGGGGCGAGGGTTCCCCACCACTTCCACGACATCACCGAGCGACTGACCCTGCTCGTCGTCTTCGGTCCGGCCGAAGGCTCGCTGGCCGGCGGGCCGGCGGCCCCGGACGCCTGACCTGACTGAGGCGGCTCAGGACTCGGGAGCGCTGCCCAACAGCGCAGCCAGCCGGCGTGCGCGAAGGGCCGACTCGCCGTTGGCATCATGGCGGAAGAAGACGAAGGCGTCATCGCCGGCCGCCAGGAACGGCTCGAGCCGGGCGGCCCAGGCGGCCAGCCCGGCCTCGTCGTAGCCGGTTCGGCGCAGGCGGAGGTACAGGAACCCGCCCGTCCGCCGGATCGGCGGCGGTTCCTCGAGGTGGTCCAGGTCGGTGGTACACAGGACCGCGCCGACCCGGGCGAGCGCAACGAATGTCTCGTCGACGTGCCACGACCGGTGCTGGAACTCGAGGGTCAGCCGGACGTCGCGCGGCCAGCAGTCGAGCAGCGCCGCCAGTCGGGCGTCGTCGCGCTCGATTTCGACCGGCACCCGGAACAGGACCGTGCCCAGACGCTCACCAAAGCGGCGCAGCGGATTGGTCAGCCAGGGCACGGACGTACCGGGATCGACCGTCAGCGCACGCAGGCTGCCGCCGCGCTGGGCCTTCACCGCGAATCGGAACGCCGGCGGCGTCGCCGCCAGCCAGCCGTCGATCGCGCCTTCTGAGGGGCTGCGATAGAACGTGTTGTTCAGCTCACACGCCGGAAGCTGCGCCGCGTAGGCCCGCAGGAGGTTCCGCTCGGGCACGTCCGCCGGATAGAAGCGCGGGGCCCAGTCGCGGTAGGCGAAGCCGCTCGTCCCGACCAGGAGCCGGCCGGCGATCGTCAGCCGACGACTCCGCGGCGGGCGGAAGCCGTCACTCGGCCGCGGGTTGGACGCCGGCCCCGGAGCGCCGGCGCGGCGCCACGCCATCCGGGCCGCCGTCGAAGCTGCTCGTGGCGCAGACCGGGTCGCCTTCGGCCCGGACGCGCTCGCCGATCGCCCGGAACGTGCCCGCCAGCAGCTCCAGATCCGCGCCCGGCACGACGGCCAGGAAGTACTGGTCAATCCCGCGCAAGTGGGTGGTGGCCGCGGCGCGGAGGCGGGCCAGCCCGGCATCGGTGAGGACAGCCAGGGCGCCTCGACCGTCGGACATGCAGGTGGATCGCTCGATCAGGCCGTCCGCCTCGAGCCGATCGATCAGGCGGGTTACCCCGCTGCGGCTCAGGAAGATGCCGTTCGCGAGTTGATTCATCCGGAGGGCGCGGCCGGGTGCCTCGGCCACCTGGAGCAATGCCGAGTACTCGCCCAGGGTCAGGCCTTCCTCGGAGCGGAGATCCTCGTCCAGCCGGCGCGTGAGCAGGGCGTGGGCCATCAGGAATGTGCGCCACGTATCGAGGCGCGGATCGCCCGCGCTCAGCACGGAATCGTCGTGAGTTTCGAGCCTGGTCGCAGCCATGCGGCGCATTCTACCTCAGGGCGCAACTTGTTGACACCGCAATGATCAAGACGTCAGCGGGCGCTCGCCCGGCACCGTCGAGAGAGTAGCCGGAGCGGATCCGGTCGTAGCCGAACTGCTCAGGCGATTCGGCCTCGATCGGCATCCGGCGATGGCGCATCTGGCCGACTGTACCGGCGGTGGCCTTACCGCCGGAGGGACGCTAGGATTCCCGGATGACACGCTTCGATGTCGATGCGCTTCGGCGCGAGTTCCCTGCTCTCTCGGTCGAGCAGGATGGCCGCCCGCTGGCCTATTTCGACGGACCGGGTGGGACGCAGGTCCCGCAGCGAGTGATCGACGCGGTCGTCGGCTACTACGCCTCGTCGAATGCGAACGACGGCGGGGCGTTCCTGACGAGTGAGCGCAGCGATGTCGTCGTCCGCTCCGCTCGGGCGGCCGTCGCCGAATTCCTGGGCGCGGCATCACCCGACGAGATCAAGTTCGGCCAGAACATGACCTCGCTGACGTTCCACGTCAGCCGCTCGATCGGGGCGACACTCCAGCCAGGCGACGAGATCCTGGTTACGACGCTGGATCACGAGGCGAACGTCGGGCCGTGGCGCTCGGTGGCTGCGGATCGCGGCCTCACTGTCCGGACGATCGACATCCGGCCCGACGACGTGACCCTGGACATGGCCGACTTCGAGCGCCAGCTCACGTCGCGAACGAAGCTCGTGGCAATCGGCTACGCCAGCAATGCCGTCGGCACGATCAGTCCGGTCGAGGACATTGTCCGTCGGGCCCATGCGGTCGGCGCCCTGACCTACGTCGACGCCGTCCATTACGCGCCGCACCGGTCGATCGACGTCCAGTCGCTGGGTACGGACTTCCTGGCCTGCTCGAGCTACAAGTTCTTCGGGCCGCACCTGGGTGTCCTGTACGGACGTACCGAATTGCTCCAGAGCCTGCCGGCCTACAAGGTCCGGCCGGCCCACGATCGATTCGAGACCGGGACCCAGGGCTTCGAGTCCATTGCCGGTGCTGGGGCCGCGATCGACTACCTCGCGTCGGTCGGTCAGCGGTTCGGGGCCCTGTCGGATCCCAGCCCCGGTCAATCTCCGCGCCGGGCCTGTCTGCAGGCAGGGATGAGCGCGATCCGGACCCACGAGATGGTCCTCTTCGGCCGCCTGCTCGACGGCCTCGAGCAGATCCCTGGCCTGCGGATCTGGGGGATCACCGATCGGACCCGCTTCGCCGAGCGGACGCCGACGGCGGCCGTGACGCTCGATGCGATCGAACCACGGGCCGCGGCCGAGGCGCTCGGGGCCCGCGGCATCACGACCTGGGACGGCAACTTCTACGCCCAGGCCCTGATCGAGCGGCTCGGCCGGGCCGAATCCGGCGGCGTCCTGCGCCTCGGGATCGTGCACTACAACACCACCGGGGAGATCGACCGGCTCCTCGGGGCCCTCGAGGAGGTTGTTACGGGGCGGCGTTAGCACGGCGATTCCGCGTGCATGGTCGCTGTGAGCGTAGCGCTGCACCACAAGGCGTCCTCGGGCGACCGCAACGCAGTTCGCGACACAGATTAGTGGCGATCCAGGCTCAGATCCTTTGTGGGGAGCCGTCGATCGACCGCTCGCCGGCGCGAATCGGACCTTACGCCCCGGACCTGTGCTCACAGCGACCATGCACAAAGAACGGAACGGCGTAACGGTTTGAGCGCTCCCTGCATGCAGCGAGCACCGAGGGCCTTCGTGCGGGGCGGGCTACGAGCCGGCTACTCGCCGTCACTCCGAGCGAGTTACTCGGAGCTAAGCGCCTCGGCCAGCCAGGGCAGCGCCGTGACGCCGTCCTCCTCGTAGGCGTTGCCGAACGACCAGGTGGCGCCATCGGCAGAGTCGACCCAGCCGTTGAGGAGCGCCTCGATGACCGGGATACCGGCTGCCAGCGGGATCGTGAAGGACGTCAGCTCCTGCTCCCGCCCGTCGAGCGTGCCGCCCAGCGCGGTCACGCCAGGAGCCAGCTCGGCGTCGACCCGGCCGGCAAGATCGAGGCCCGGGTACCAGACCTGGACGCACAGGTTTCCCCCATGCTCCTTGACCCGGTACAGGCTGGAGATGGGATCGACCACGAAGATGTCACCGGCAGCCAGGCCGTCGAGGATACCTGGGGAGGCCAGCAGGCGATAGCGGGCTGGCCCCAGCACTTCGACCGGAACCTCCTCGAAGACGGGCTGGCCCGACTCCTTGAGCGCGGCCAGGAGGCGGACGGTAGGCTGATTCGGCGCTGGACTGCTGGACATGGCGGCATTGTCGCTGATTCGGTGCGAAACGCACAGGCGCCTGGTTATCCTGCCCGGGTGACGACGCTGGCCGCCTTCGGGGCACAGAGCATGACCGCGCCGTTGCGCGAGGTCCTCGTGAAGCGGCCCGGGCCGGCTTTCGGGCGGGCGTTCGACGAGCCCGCTCACGGCTTCCTGCACCCGGTCGACCTGGTGGTGGCCCAGCGCGAGCACGACCTATTCGTCAAGTTGCTGGCCGGGCTCGGGCCCACCGTTCACGAGCTCGGCGTGGAGAGCGATAGCCCAGACCTCGTCTACCAGTTCGATCCGCTCCTCGTCTCGGATCGAGGGGCGATCCCGCTGCGTGCCGGAAAGCCCGGCCGCCGGGGCGAAGAGCTCGTCGTTGAAGGCTGGGTCAACGCCCGGGGCATCCCCACCCTCGGCCGGATCGAACCGCGTGGGACGGTCGAGGGCGGCGATACGTTCTGGCTTCGGCCGGACCTGCTGTGCATTGGCCGGACGCTGCGCACGAACGAGGCCGGGGCCCGTCAGCTGGCCACCCTGGTCGGCGGCGACGTCCGGATCTTCGACCTGCCCTACTGGCGCGGTCCTGCAGAGTTGATCCACCTCCTGTCGGTGATCTCGCCCGTCGCGGATGACCTCGCCGTGGTCTACCTGCCGCTCCTGCCGGTCGGCCTGTGGCAGCTCCTGGGCGAGCTCGGGATCCGGCTCATCCCCGTTCCCGACGGCGAGTTTCCGACCCTCGGCTGCAACGTCCTCGCCGTCCGTCCCGGCGTGGTGATCCTGGCCGAGGGCAATCCGGCCACAGCGGCGGCCCTGGCTTCCGCCGGGTGCGAGATCCACACGTACCCGGCTACCGAGATCGGGCTGAACGGCTCGGGCGGTCCGACCTGCCTTACCCGCCCGCTCTGGCGGCAGACGGAGCCGTGACCGGCCGGCTCAATCTGAT
The DNA here is from genome assembly GCA_017881915.1 of Chloroflexota bacterium. Classification (GTDB taxonomy): domain Bacteria; phylum Chloroflexota; class Limnocylindria; order Limnocylindrales; family CSP1-4; genus Palsa-1033. The sequence continues at coordinate 49,481 of JADGQK010000003.1, forward strand.
CGAGCAGGCGGCCGTCGACTCGATCGACCTTGCCAGGATCGGCCGGGAGCTCGCTACCATCCTGGCGATCCCCAGTGTCACCGGCGATGAGGAAGCGGTCCAGGCCGTGCTCACTGGGCTGATGGCCGAGTCGGGCCTGAGCGTGGAGCAAGTCGCGACCGATCCGCTCCTGCTCGCCCAGGATCCCGATTGGCCTGGCAGCGAGACGGAGCGGACGACCCTGCCGGTCGTCATCGGGCGGGCCGGTGTGCCGGGCGGGCGCCGGGTGATCGTCCTCGGCCACGTCGACGTCGTGCCGGTTGGGGATGCATCCCTGTGGCGGACGCCGCCCTGGACGCCGACGCTCGTCGACGGCAAAGTGTTCGCTCGCGGTGCGGTGGACATGAAGGGCGGCGTGATTGCCGGCCTGGCCGCAGTGCGGGCGGCGACTGCCGCGGCAGCAGCAGCCGGACCGGGGCTCAGCGGCGAGATCCTGTTCGTGACTGTCCCGTCCGAGGAGGACGGCGGGGCCGGGATCCTGGCGGCGATCCGGGCCGGGGTCAGCGGCGATGCCGCGGTGATCCCCGAGCCTTCCGGGCTCGATATCGTGACGGCCCATGCCGGGGCAATCACGTTCCGGCTGACGATCACCGGGAAGGCCGCCCACGCCTCGAAGCGCCGGGAGGGTGTGTCGGCGCTCGACAAGCTGACCGTCCTGACCGATGCGCTGGCGGTCGACGAGGCGACCCGCAACAAGGCCGAGATGCGGCCCCGGCTGGCGGCTCTCGGCCTGCCCTACCCGACGATCATCGGCAAGGTCAGCGGCGGATCCTGGGCCTCAACGGTCATCGACCAGGTCGTGGCGGAAGGGCGTTACGGCGTCCGGCTCGGCGACACCTGGCGCGAGGCAGAAGTCGAGCTGCGCTCGGCGATCACCGCCGCGTGCACCGCCGATCCGTGGTTGCGTGACCACCCCGCCATCGTCGAGCTGACCGGTGGCCGGTTCTCGTCGGCCGAGCTTCCCGATGACCATCCCCTCCCGGCCGGCCTGGCCGCCACCGTGGGCGACACGCTCGGCCGCCGACCCGCTTTCCTGACCGAGCCCTATGGCGCGGACATGCGCCTGTTGATCCATGAGGGCGGGACCCCGACCGTGATCTTCGGACCGGGCATGCCGGAGGTCGCCCACGCGCCGAACGAGCACGTCTCGCTCGAGGAGGTCGCCGATTGCGCCCGTGCGCTCGCCGTCTGGCTGCTCCGCGAAGTCGGCCCAGCCTGACTGGTCGCACTGGTCAGTCTCGGACGGCGGCGATCTCGACCTCGATCCGGTGGCGTGCGACGAGAGCGCTCACCGCGACCGTTGCGCGGGTTGGCGAATCCACCGGAATGATCGGCGCGTCACCTTCGAACCCTCCGGCTCAGACTCGGATGCTCAGCCGAAGAGCTCGTCAAGGGCCGCCCCAAAGGCGGCCGTGTGAGCGTCGACGTCGGCCTCGGTCGTGTCCGGGCTCATCAACGCCATGTTGTGGAACGGCGTCATCAGGATCCGCCGGTTCATCACGTAAAGGTGCAGGAACCGCTCGAGCTCCGGGTCACTGGCGGCCCACTGCGCTGCTCCGTCCCGCGGTGGCATGGGCAGAAAGTGATACTCCGCCCGGCAGCCCAGACGGGTCACGTGCCAGGGCACATTCCGAGCCTGGATCGCGTCCTGGACCCCGGCGGCCCAGCGTTCCGCGAGCGGGATCATCCGCTCGAACGCGGCTTCGGTCAGGACCTTGCCGAGGGTCGCCCGGACCGCGGCCAGCGACAGGGCATAGCCGGCCAGTGTCCCGCCCACGCCCCCGACATCGGAGTTGTCGACCTCGAGCATCGCGTTGATCCGGTCGCCGAGCTCGGCGCTGAAGCCGTAGGTACCGACAGGGATCCCGCCACCGATCGTCTTGCCGATGACCAGGATGTCCGGATCCAGCCCGAAGGCCCGGGTGTAGCCGCCCGGGCCGGCACAGATCGTATGGGTCTCGTCGATGATCAGCAGGGTTCCGTACTGGCGGGTGAGCTCCCGGACGCCTTCGAGATAGCCCGTTTCAGGCAGGACGATCCCGATGTTGGTGAGGGCGGGCTCGATCAGCAGGACCGCAACATCGCGATGGCTGAGCGCCGCCTCCAGGGCGGGCAGGTCGTTGTAGGGCACGACCCGCGTGGTCACGGCAGGATCGACCGGCGGTCCCATGTTGCCTTCGCGGGGCCCTACGCGGCCGTCGGGGCCCAGGGTGGCGATCGTCTCGTCGACCGAACCGTGGTAGCAGAAATCGTGGACGGCGATCTTCGGCCGGCCGGTGACCATCCGGGCAAGGCGGATCGCGAAGCGGTTCGCATCGGTGGCCGTGAGGGTGAATTGCCAGTACTTCAGGCCAAATCGGCGCTGGAGCTCCTCGCCGCACCAGATGGCATCCTCGGTCGGCAGCATGTGGGTGATCCCGTGGCCGTCAAGCTGGTGCTCGACCGCCGCGACGGTTGCCGGCGCGCCGTGGCCGGCCATCGCGCCGGTATCGCCCAGGCAGAAGTCGATGTAGTCGTGGCCCTCGACATCGCTGAAGTGAGCGCCCGCGGCCCGCTCGACGAAGATCGGGAAACCGCCGGCCCATTTGACCATCCAGCTCATCGGCACCCCGGCCAGGAGCGAGCCTTTGGCCCGCTCGAAGAGGGCGAGGGACTTCGGATGGTCGTCGCGGAACTGGCGGATCTCGCGGTCCATGAGCACCTGGAGGCGAGAGCGGTCAAGGGTCATTGGCTCGGTCATCGGCTCATGATGCCTGCCGGACTGCGCCCGGCGCAGGTCGTTCCGGTTAGTTGACCCGGCGGTGGAGTCCACAGATCGGGCAGGTCGCCACGCCGGTCGAGGAATCGAGCCGGAGGAGTGTGGTGCAGCCATTGGTGGAGCAGAAGAGGGGGTGGGCGGCGGCGGCACGGCGGCGCATCCGGCGCATCGCCTGGGCGCGCATCGGCGCACCGGCGGTTGAGGATCGGGTAAGCATCGAGAGAACTACCTTGGTTTCTGACCGCTCGAGCTGACCCGGGATAGGTGGGTCGGAGCGGACCTGGTTGATTGCCTGGCGCGTCGCGGGAGCAAAGGTTCTGATGCTCTGACCTGCGACGCCGCCCGGGCGTTGACAACCACGAGGATGGCCCAGAACACCCGTTCTGTCAAATGCCCGATCGTCCGCCCTCCGAGCGGGCGACCGAGCGCCACCCTGTGCGCTCAGAACACCAAACGGCCGGTTTGGGGCTCGAAGTCACGCCGTCGGTGCTGATTCGCCCTCGCTCGGCGTGGTCCAGTCGCCCCCGTCCGGGATTTCATCCCGAGTCACGCTCAGGCCCGGATGCTTCGTCGAACGGGCGCCAGGCGTGGACTCGCGCCGGCCCCGGAATCGCGGCGTTGGTGTTCTGAGCGCACGCGCCGGCAACAGCGCGTCGGCAAAGGCACGGCGGCAATCGAGCGTCGGCCAAGGCACGGCGGCACCAGTCCGGCGTCCGGCCCCGGTTCAACCCCTCGCGCGGTGGTAGCGCTCCATCAGCCTGGTGATGGCCAGGCGTGCTGCCCGCCAGTCGTCCTGGTCGGCGAACACGTCGATCTCGGCAGTACCCCAGCGGGCAACCTGGCTCATCGCCATGACGATGGCGTCGTGCCGGACCTGCCGGCCGCGGCCACCGTCGACGACTCCGGTCACGAGGTAGCGCCGGACGAGGTCGAACGGGGCCCAGCCGCCTCCGACCCGGATCCGGTCACCGACCCGCAGTGTCTCGAGCCATTCGTCGTCGCCGACCGGGTGGCGTTCGTGCTCGACGAGGTGGTCGGCGATCGGCAGGCGGCGGGACGACCCGGCCAGCGAGGCGAGGAGGCCAGCGTCGTCAACCGTGACGTAGCAGATCGGGCAGGAGGGCAACTGGGCCTCGGCCGAGGGTGCGCTGCCATAGGCGATCCCGCACCGGCGGCAAAAGCTGACGGACCCATTCGGCTGGAGCGCGCCGCACTGGCGACAGCTCTGGCTCGTCGAGAGGGCGGCAGAACGGGTCAGGCCGAGCATCGCTGCGCGGCTTCGGAATCTGGCACGAGTTGATGATGGCGGATCGGTCCTCAGTTGCGAAGATGACCGATCCGGCCGTTGGTCCCGACGGCCTTCGCCGTTCGTCCCCAATGTCGCGCGGATGCACCAATCGGGGTCGGCGAGGTCCGCCCGGACTCAGTCCGGGGTGGGCTCGGGGGCCTCGGGTTGGAACCGCAGAATGGCCTCCGGATCGTCGCCCGAGATGGCGCCCTCGCCCGGTTCGGAGTCCGTGGTGAACCCCCGCATCACGGTCGACTCCGCGCCCGGGAAGAAGAAGCCGAGTTCGAGATCGCTCTCGATCCGGTCGACGGTGTAGCGGTTCACCCAGGCCAGGGGATGCACATCGACGCCTTCGTCCGGTCGGCCGCCCAGCCCGATCCGGACATCGCCAAGGAGGACGAACGAACCGCTCGGCCGGGCGAGGGCACGGGCGGGATCGAAGCCGGGCAGGGTCGGCAGCCTGGCCTCGAGGACGTACGGGCCCGCGTGGATCCGGATGTCGTGCCAGACCGAATGGGCTGGCCCATTCGCTTCCGGGGGCGCCACGACGACGAGGAAGTCGTCGATGTCGAGCCGGGTCGACGCTTCGTGCGGCGCAGCGCCGCCGTCGAGACGCGCCAGGTGGCCCGCTTCGATATCCACCTGCTCGAGCGACTCCAGCAGGTCGCTGAGTCGTCCATCACGGGCGATCGCCCCGTGACGGATGCCTTCCGCCGTATAGGCCTCGAACTCAATCGTCATGCCCTGCCCCCGTTCCGATCGAGCGTCCCACGGACGGGCCCAGGCGTCCACCGGCGGGGGTACCGGAGTGGTCGATCCCTTCGTACCGCCGAATCAGGATGCGGTGCCAGGTGGCACCGGTGGCCTGGCTCAGTAGGGCGGCCAGGGGATGGCCGGTCGCTCCGGATCGGGTTGCGGAAACCGTCCGCCGGCGATCAGCCCATCGACTCGATCCCGGGTCGCCCTCACCTCGAGCGGGTCGAGAAGCGCGGCGAGACGCCGGCCGAGCCGTCCGTCGAGCTGCGTCCGGAGGGCCTCCAGGACCATGACCTCGTCCGCTGCGAAGCGCTCACCGCGCCAGGCCCACAGGACCGTCCGCAGCTTCGGCTCGTCGGAGAAGCACACACCGTGGTCGACGCCATACAGGTGGAGTGGCCGCGCCGAGTGGTCGACCGGCTCTTCGTCGATCTCGGGTAGGGACCAGACGCCTGCCCCGGCGGTCGGTTCGAGGGGCACTGCCGGCTGCGCCTGGGCGAGGCCGACGGGCAGGATGTGGCCGCCCTTCCGATCGGTGTTGTTGACCACGGCGTCGAAGATCGCCATCGGCCGCAGCCGCGGGTCGGAGGTGCGCACGAGATCCCAGGGATGGACGGCCAGATCAGTCTCGATCCAGATCTGGACCATGCCCGTTCCGAACGGCCCATCGCGCAGAATCGTGGGTGGCACGATGCCCCAGCCGGTCACGTCAGAGACGAGGGCGGCAGCGACCTCGCGATTGGCCAGCGTGTCGTCGGGGAAGTCCCACAACGGCCGCTCGAAGCGGACCGGCTTGTAGATTGCCGCGAGCTCGGTCTGGCCCGAACGTAGGCTGCAGTACAGGGCCGCGTTCGACGAGACGGTCAGCCGGCCCTTGACCTCGAGCCGGCCGTCCCGGAGGAGCGCCAGGGCGCCTTTCCAGTCGAGACCCGGCAGCCCCGGCAGGCTCACGCCGCTCAGTTCAGGTAGGCGTTCGGGCGGGTGCAGATGTGGCCCTGGGGGTCGAGCGGTTCACCACAGCGCGGGCAGAGCGGCCGACCACTGGCGATCACCCGGGCGGCGCGCGCAACGAATGCCCGGATCTCCGTCGGCGACAGGCGAATCCGGATGAGGTCCGGCCCATCGGCATCGTCGTCGTCGGCCAGGGCTGCGTCGACGATCGAGCTCTCGTCTTCGTCTTCGTCGAGTGCCGCGGCCTGGATCAGGACCATCTGGCGGGCGCTGTCCCAGCCGATCGTCATCGAGCCAACCCGGAACGCCTCGACCAGTGGTTCACCGAGCGGTTCGTCGTCGACCGGCCGGTCACCAGCGTCGGCGGGTATGCCCTCGACTCCACGCTCGGCGAGTGTATCGAGGAGGGCCGCCAGGTTGGCCGCGAGGACGGCGACCTGGGTCTTCTCGGCCGCGACGCTGACGATCGAGCCGCCCTGGCGGGCCTGCAGGAAGAAGGCTCGATGGCCGGGCTCGCCCACCGTCCCGGCGATGAACCGGTCGGGGGCATCGAAGTTGGAAATTCGACGGGTCATGCGCGTGCCTCTGTGCTGGTCGAGGCGGCGTCGCCGGCCGCCCATTCCGGGTCGGCCGGCTTGCGTCGCCGGCCCACCCTCTTCTTCGTCTCGAGGAGGTCGATCGGATCGCCGCCCAGGTCGTTCACCCGCAGGACGAACGGACGCAGCGGGGTGTAGCGGACGACGCTGAGCGAGGCGGGCCCGATCACGATCCGCTGGAACTGGTCGAGATGGAGGCCCAGCGCGTCGGCCAGGACCGCCTTGATCACGTCGGCATGGCTGACCACGGCGTAGGTCGCATCGGGGCCCAATCGGGCATTCCAGTCGCGCACGGCGTGGACTGCCCGCGCCTGGGTCTCGCGCAGGGCCTCACCCCCAGGAAAGGTGACCGCCGAAGGATGGGCCTGGACCGTCGCCCATAGCGGGTCCCTGGTCAGGACCTTGATCTCGCCCCCGGTCCACGCCCCGTAGTGGACCTCCCCGACCCGGTCGTCGACGTGCCGGGCGGGCGCAGGATCCCGTCCTTCGGCCAGGGCCTCGGCTGTGTCCAGGCAGCGCTCGAGGGGCGAGCTCACGATCGCCGCCAGCGGGATTGGCCGGAGCCGGACCGCCAGGGCCGCCGCCTGCCGACGGCCACGTTCGTCGAGGTGGACGCCCGGTGTCCAGCCGACGAGGATCGGTCCGGTCAGCGCGGTCAGGCCATGGCGAACGAAGAGGACGGTGGTCAAGGGAGGCAAATCCTACCCCGTGGCGCCCGGCCCCGTGGTCGGGCCGGCCGTATGATCGGCGGTGATGGCTCGCCCGGTGATCCGCATCCCCGTGCCTGTCGCCGGTGCGCGGTCGGAGGTGCGCAGCCTGATGGTCGCGCTGGCGGCGGCAGCGAGCCTCCTGCTGGCTCTGCCGGTGGTCCTGGTCGCAAGTGCCAGGCCCGTCGCCGGCCATTCGCAGCTGCTCATCGGCGGGACCCCCCGTTGAACGCTCTGTCGCTCCAACTCATCGTCGGGTTGGTCCTGCTGGCGATCGCCGCGGTTCTCGGCCTGCTGGCCTACCGCGCGCGGCGGGTGGCGCGGACCGCCAACTCGACAACCTTCGGCCGGGCCAGGGCGTTCGCCGCCCTCGCCTTCATCTCGGGCGTCGTCTTTGCCATTGGCGGCGTCATCAACGCCGGCGGCCCGTCAATCACCTACCTCAACCCGACGCCGGACACGGTCGCCTCGGTCGATCGCGGCGCCTTGACCTACGACGCGACCTGCGCCCGCTGCCACGGCGCCGAGTACCGCGGTGACGGCCCGGACGCGGGCACGACCCAGGTCACGCCGGCATCGCTCGTCTCGGGCCACCTGGATAGCCACGCTGACTCCGACGTCTACACCTGGATCCGGGACGGGCTGCCCGGCGGGATGCCAGCCTTCGGCGCGACGCTCAGCGAGGCGCAGCGCTGGGATCTGGTCAATTTCCTGCGCGGGATCAATGGCCAGGGACCGTCGCCAGACGTCGTGCCGGGCGGCAGTCCCGCCGGCCTGGCCGGCTTCGGCCTGGTCGGCGGAACGGCGGTGCTTTTCGTCGGCTGGTACTCGGCCGGGATTCGGCGCAGCCTGGGCCGCCCGCGGCGAGGACCTCGATGAGCGACCGACCGCTGCCGGCCTTCGCTCGACCCGACAGTGAGGCGGCCTGGCGGCCCCGTCCGCTGGAGCTCACCGAGGCTCGTCTTGCCCGGTTCGTGCGGGGGGCCGGATTCAGTGACCTCGAGGACCTGCAGGCCCGGGCCGCTGCCGATCCGGGCTGGTTCTGGGCTGCCGCGGCTGATGACATCGGGATCGCCTGGCAGCGCCGGCCGACGACGATCCTGGATCTGGCTGGGGGCCCGGCCAGGGCTCGTTGGTGGGGCGGGGGAGCGTTCAACCACGCCCTCGCCTCGACCGAACCATGGGCAGCCCGCTGGCCGGGCGAGGAAGCGCTGGCCTGGGAGGGCGAGGACGGGGCGATCCGGCGGTACACCTGGGCCGAGCTCGATCGGGCCGCCCGGGTTGCTGCCCGCCGCCTCGCCGGTCTCGGGATCGGGCTCGGCAGCCGGGTCGGGATCTTCCTGCCGATGCTGCCCGAGACGGTGATCGCCGTGCTCGCTCTTGGCCGCCTGGGGGCCGTCTTCACCCCGATCTTCAGCGGTTATGCCGCACCGGCGGTGGCCGCCCGGCTCGAAGCCTTCGCGGCGACCCACCTGATCACCGCCGATGGCTTCCTGCGGCGAGGTGCGGTCGTCCCGCTCAAGGCCGTGGCCAACGACGCGGTCGCCCTCGCCCCATCGGTCCGCCGCGTCATCGTCGTCCAGCGGCTGACTGGCGCGCCGCTCGAGCTGGACCCGGGCCGCGATGTGGCCTGGGATCAGGCCACGCACGAGTCTGGCCCCGACGTCGAGGGCGCGACACTAGCCGACGTCTTCGCAGATCCGGCCGGCGTCGTTCCCACGACCGATCCCGAGAGCCCGTACATGGTCATCTACACCTCGGGCACGACCGGCCGGCCGAAGGGAACCGTCCACGTCCACGGCGGCTTCCCGATCAAGGCTGCCCAGGACCTGGCCCACACCTTCGACCTGCGCGCCGGTGATGCCCTGTGCTGGTTCACCGACCTCGGCTGGATGATGGGTCCCTGGGCAATCAGCGGTGCGCTCCTGCTGGGCGCCCGCCTGGTCATCTACGAGGGCGCTCCCGACTGGCCCGATCCAGGCCGGCTGTGGAGTCTCGTTGCGCGCCACCGGATCACTCACATGGGCGTGAGCCCCACCCTGATCCGGGCGCTCCGGATCCACGGCGACGACCCTGTGCGGGCCCACGACCGCTCGAGCCTGCGGGTCCTCGGATCGACCGGCGAACCCTGGAACCCCGACCCCTGGCAGTGGCTCTTCTCGGTCGTGGGCGAGGGCCGGCTGCCGATCGTGAACTACAGCGGAGGCACGGAGGTCAGCGGTGGGATCCTCGGCTGCACGCTCCTCCGGCCGATCCGCTCGACGTCGTTCAACGGGCCGTGCGTCGGGATGGCGGCCGACATCGTCGATTCGGCCGGCTCGCCGGTTCGCGGCGCGGTCGGCGAACTGGCAATCCGCCAGCCCTGGCCAGGGATGACCCGGGGCTTCTGGGCCGAGCCGGACGACGAGACCTACCTCGACGCCTACTGGCGGCGACAGCCCGGCCTGTGGCTCCACGGCGACTGGGCCGCAACTGACGGCGACGGCTACTGGTACATCCACGGTCGATCGGACGACACGCTCAAGGTGGCCGGCAAGCGGGTCGGACCGGCCGAGGTCGAGGCCTGCGCGGTGGCTCACCCGGCGGTCATGGCCGCGGCGGCCATCGGCATCCCGGATGCGATCAAGGGCGAGGCGATCGTCGTCCTGTGCGTCCCGCGGCCGGGCATGGCGTGGGACGCGGCGATCGCACTGGAAGTCAGCCAGCTGGTCATCCACGAGCTCGGCAAGCCGGTCCGGCCGAAGGCTGTCGTGGGGGTCGCGGACCTGCCCCGGACCCGCAGCGGCAAGGTCATGCGCCGGGTTGCCAGGGCGGCGTTCCTTGGCCTCGATCACGGCGACCTGTCGGCCCTCGAGAATCCCGCCTCGCTCGACGCGATCGCCACAGCAGGAGCTGCCGAGGCCGGGCGATAGCCTCGCCCCCTGGCCCTGCCCGGCCTCGGTATCCTGCGGATGTGGATACCTCGACCGGCGCAGCCTTCCTGGAGGCGATCAGGACCAGCCTGCCGAACCTGCGGCTGCTGACCGACCTCCTCGATCTCGAGGGCTACCGGCGCGACGAAACCGCCTACCTCGAGCCGCCGCCGCCGCTCGCCGTCGCCCTGCCGACCGAGACGGCCGAGGTCGCTGAGCTCGTCCGGCTGGCCGCCCAGCATCGCGTCCCGGTCGTGCCCCGCGGCGCCGGCAGCGGGCTATCCGGTGGCGCGATCGCGGTGGCCGGCGGCCTGACGATCTCGTTCATGCGAATGAACCGGATCCTCGAGATTGACCGCTCGAACCTGGTCGTGATCACCCAGCCCGGGGTGCTCAATGCCGCGCTGAAGCAGGCCGTCGCCGCTGAGGGCCTGTTCTACGCGCCAGACCCGGCGAGCACCGAAATCTGCTCGATCGGGGGAAACCTCGGGACCAATGCGGGCGGCCTGTGCTGCCTCAAGTACGGCGTGACCCGGGACGCCGTGGTCGGGCTCGAGATCGTCACCGCGAGCGGCGAGGTCGTCCGCCTTGGCGGGCGCACCACCAAGGACGCCGCCGGCTATGGCCTGATTCCCCTGATCATCGGGTCGCAGGGCACTCTTGCCCTGATCACCGAGGCAACGCTCCGCCTCCGGCCGACGCCGCCACCAAGCGTGACCCTGCTCGCCTTCTTCCCGTCCCTGACCTCGGCCGGTGACGCCGTCGCGGCGGTCGTCGCGGCCGGGGTCGAGCCGTCCACCCTGGAGCTGATGGACCGGACGACGATTCGGGCCGTCGACGACGACCACCACCTCGGCCTCGACCGTGATGCCGCGGCGATGCTGATGATCGAGTCGGACCTGCCGGGCGCGGGCGCTACCCGGGCGCTCGAGATCGCCGACGCCGCCTGCCTCGGCGCCGGGGCCGCCTCGACGATCGTGGCCACCGACCCGGCCGAGGCCGACCTGCTGCGCCAGGCTCGTCGGGAGGCGTTCCATTCGATGGAGCGCCTGGGCGTGGCCCGGATGGAGGACGTCGGCGTGCCTCGTGGCCGGGTGCCGGCGATGCTCGCCGAGATCGAGCGCATCGCCGCGGAGCAGGGGCTCACGATCGCGACCTTCGGGCACGTCGGCGACGGCAATCTCCACCCGAACATCATCCTGGACCGCGACGATCCGGATGGCCATGCGAAGCTGCTTCGGGCGACCGATGCCCTGTGCCGGGCAGCGATCGGGCTGGGCGGGACGGTCACGGCCGAGCACGGAATCGGCGCTTCCCGGCGCGAATACCTGGAGCTGCAGCGCGGCAGTGCGGCGGTGGCCCTGATGCGGGCGGTCAAGACAGCCTTCGACCCGCTGGGCATCCTCAATCCGGGCAAGGTCCTGCCGGACGCCTGACCGGGGTCGGGTCCGCTGGCGAGCTGCTAGACCCACCAGGTCGCGAGATCGGCCACGATGTGGGCGATCGCGGGTGCCGCCACACTGCCCGAGGTGAGCCGCAGGCCGGCCAGGAAGACGCCCACGCCCAGGTCGAGCGGGACCACGTGCCAGCCGTACAGCGGCACGTGGATCAGGGCAAAGGCCGCGCTTGTTACGACCACCGCGATCGTCAGGCCTGCGGCATCGCCCAGGGCATCGAACAGCGCGCCGCGCAGGACCAGCTCCTCGGCGCTGGCGACCAGGATCGTGATCAGGGCCCATGGCGCGAATTGCGTCTTGGGCACGAGCTGGAGGGGCTGGCCGGCCAGCTGGCTGGCCCCGATGGCAAGGCCCACGAGCAGGGCCGCGCCGGCCAGGCCAATGACGATCGTCGACGGCCGGGGACGCGCGACGCGAGCTCCGCCGGCCCAGGCAACGAGGGCGAGGGCGATCCCGAAGATGGTGCCCACCAGGAGCGGCGGCGCCTCCGCGACGGTCGCGGCCCAGCGCCCGGCGACGACCAGGCCAAGGCCCAGGCCGATCCAGGCGGGCCGGGCGAAGCGGCCGAGCCGGGCGGTACGGTCCGAGTCGACCGTGGTCGTCATCACCTCGAGAGCGGCACGAACTTGATCGAGCCGGTCGCGTAGGTCGGCGGCCAGACGAACGTGTACGACTGGACGGCCTGCCACTGCCAGATCACGGCGGCCGCCCGCAGGTTCTGGCCCAGGCTCTGGGGCGAGCTCGAGAAACGGACGCCGGCGCCGTTCGGCAGGCTGCCGGCCGGCAGGTCGAGGCCGCGGGCGACGGCGGCGATGCCATTTGCGCTCAGTCCTCCCTGGGTCGCCACCGGCAGGACGTCATGGAAGAGCGCCCAGGCAGCCGAGAAGCCCGACAGTGCCTCCTCGCTCGGCCCGGCCGCCGCTGAGCCCGCGCCGACTGGCCCGATGATCACCGGACCGGGGCTCGCCGAAGCGTCCTGCCCGGTTCCGTAGCCGTACTCATTGCTTGGTGCGGCGGCCGGGTTGTCCCTGGCCCAGGCAGCCGCCAGGCGGTCGTACGTTGCCCGTGCGGCCGGATTGAGGGCGCTCGGCTGGAAGCCACCGGTGGGCCGGTCCGAGGCGAAGATCCCGATTGCGTCGGCGCCGAGCTCTCCGGCGAAATCGGGTGCGCATTCGGCCATCGTCGAACCGATCAGGGCCTGGACCTTGAGGCCGGCGCCGAGCATGGCCTGCCGGAAGGCGACTCCATCCTGGATGTGCGAGGCAAGGATGATCACCGACGGCTTGGCAGCGGCGAGCTCGGCCATCACCCGGGGCCAGTCGGGGTAGGTGAGGTTGTAGGTCTGCTGGTCGACGATCCGGGTCCCGCTCGCCTGCGCCGTGGCCGCCGCCGCCGCCGCGACCGATTGGGGATAGGCATCGTTGGCGGCCACGATCGCCAGGCGCAGGCCGGCCGGGGTCGTGCCCAGTCGCGGCGCGAGCTGCGTCGTGGCGAAGTCCGCCGAGTTGTCGCCCAGGTTCGTGCTGCTGGCCCCCACCCGGAAGACGAGCGGCAGGCCCTGCCCGGTCAGCTGGTCGGCAACTGCGCCGGCCTCCCAGTAGACGAGGCCGGCCTGATCAGCCGCGGCCGCGGCCGGGATCGACAGCTCGGACGAATAGGCGCCCACGACCACCGCCACGCCATCCGCGCGGAGCGAGGCCATCGCGGCCGGTGCCGCGTCGCCCGACTCGAGGTCGCGCGTATCCAGGACGACCTGGCGGCCGCCGATCCCGCCGTCGGCATTGACGAAGTCGGCTGCCAGCTGCACGCCGCGCAGCTCCTGGAGGGCGAGAACGGCGGCGTCGCCGCTGATCGGGAATACGGCGCCGATCCTGATCGGGGCGGCGGCTGCCGGTGGGGGGGTCGGGCTGGCGGGCGGGCTGGCCTGGGCGCAGCCCGCGAGCAGGGCAGCGACGCTGACGACGAGGAGGACACGACGCAGGGATGCCGGCATGAAATGCTCTCCGGTTGGCGATGTTGGCTGAGTGTGGGGCGGATGGGTCATCGGCGCTTGCGCTTCCGGCGGTTGGTCGAGGCGGCGGCGGAACCGCGTCGGGCCACAGCCTCTGCGGCGGGTGGCGGCCGCCGCCGGCGGCGAAGGACGATGTACCCGATCGCCCCCAGGACGGCGCCGACGAGCAGGATCAGCAGGCTGACCTGGAGCGGTCCGATTGCGGAGCCCGCCGAACCGACCAGGGCGAAGTCGCCGAACGTCGCGGCTGTCCCGATGAAGAACGCCGGGGTGCCCGACGGCGACGACGTGATCTGCGTCCAGGCCCCGCCGCTGTACTGGGCGACGAGGGCTTCGCTCGTCGCGTCAGGGGCACGCAGGACGAGCGTGACGTCCGTTCCGGGTTTGGTCGACAGCGCGACCCCGTTCTGGTCGGTGACGGCGTAGCGATAGACGTTGCCCAGGATCGGCCCCACGGTCGAGGCCGCCGGCGGGGCAACCGGATCGATCTCGACCGTGACCGAGGTCGTACCGGGCGCAAGCTGGAAGGCACCCGGCGCGGCAATCAGCTGGGCCTGCGGTGGGGACTCCGCGGTCGCCGCGTTGAAGCCGGGGCTGCTCCCGTTCACGAGCGGCTGGGTGATGGTGGCTGAGGTCGGTGCACCGGCCTGGTTGCCGACCGGGCTGAGATAGCGATACGGCCCGAGGACCGTCAGTGAGTCGAACAGCGGCGCGGCGACCGGCGCCACGGCCTGGGCCGCCGCGATCAGCAGGATGCCGGCGGCCAGGACGATCGGCCCGGCCCGTCCCGGTGCGCGCATTCGACCCCGCGCTGTCAATGGACCGTGAAGATGATCTCGGGCGACCATACCCGCGGGTCGAACGGGGCATGGTCGGCCGCGACGAACTCAGCCTTCAGGACGTACGTCCCGGGGTGGACCGGCAGGCTCTGGGTCAGGCCGTAGTTCATCGACACGAGGGCATTGTCCACGTAGAGGTGAACATGGCCCGTCGTGGGCGTGATGTTCGTCGTCGTCGCCGGCACGATCGTCGCGTTCTGGAGCGACAGGACGACCTGGACGGTCGTGCCGGTCAGCGCCTGGTTGGCCGTCGGCGACACGATCGACACGATCGCCGGCGAGGATGGCCGTGAGCCGGCCGGGGTCGGGGCGGTCAGGCTCGCCGCGTCGGAAGGCCCGGCGGATGTCGCCGCCGTCGCAAACCCCGAGTTGTCGCAGGCCGCGACGGCCACGAGCAGGAGGATGGCAGCTGTTGCCGGGATCCGCCGGAATCGGCGCTGGCCTTGCTGCGATCGTGCCATGGTCTGCCTCACGGGATGACGCTGACGTCGAGCTGCGTCGTTAGCTGGTCGCCATTCGGGGCGGGACCGGCGAGCGACAGGGTGTACGTTCCACTGACGAGCGTTGCGTCGGCCACGAAATGGCCGGGCTCGAGCTGGCGTGGCTTGAGTATCGACCCTGCGCCGTCAGAGGGCCCCAGGACCATCGCGATGCTGGTGACGGGGAGCTCGGTACCGGCCGCGTCAAAGAAGGTCGCGTGCACCTCGTCAGCGCCTGCCTTGCCCGGATCGAGGTAGACCTGGACGCTCCGACCGGCCGACAGGTGGACGGTGTAGATCGTGGGCAGGCCGGCCACGGCGTTGACGTCAACGGTTGGTTTGGCCGTGCGCGTGATGAGCTCGAAGGGCACTTCCACGGATGCGCTGCCGTTGACAACGAGGGCCGTGACCTGCCAGGCGCCAACCAGGGACAGGTTCGAGCCGGTCGCGCTGAAGATCCCGGGCGCAGTCGAGGGCAGGTCGAGGCGCGAGCTGCCGACGTCCGATCGACCGGGGAAGAGGAAACGGAGTGAAACGCCGGTGGCCGCTGCGAGAGGGGCACCGGTGTCGAAGTCGGTGACGGTGGCCTTGAAGGTGTTGAACCCAGCCATCCCGGGCGAGACCTCGAGGCGGAGCTTGAGCGAAGTCCCGAAGTCCGAGCCGGCCACGACCAGGGGCTGGACCGCCGGCGCCGGGGAGGGCGCTGACGTTGTTCCGCTGCCGGCCGTCTCGCTCGGCGGCGCCAGGTTGACCAGCGACGCTGACAGGAGCAGAACCGAGGCGCCGACCAGCAGCTCCGCGGAGCCGATCCGGCGCAACCCCAGGAGCGTTCGCCCCGCTGCCGGCACGTGACGGAAGTGGTTGATCGCGCCGAGCAGGGCGAGCAGGCCGAGCAGCGCCGTCTTGGCGATCACGAGATGGCCGAAGTCGGTCGACAAGAGCCGCTCGATCGTGCCGACCTCGGCAATCGCCCGGAGGAGCCCGGTCACGGCCACGGTGCCGATGCCCACGGTCGCCAGGCGCGAGAACTGACGGGCCAGCCGGGCAGTGGTTTCGCCCGGGGTGCCGCGCAGGTTCACGAGCAGGCCCAGCAGCCCGCCCAGCCACAGGCCGACCGCCACGACGTGGATGACCTGGACAAGGATGTCGACGGCGGGGTTGCCGCCCGCCGCTGCATGACTCAGACCGACATCGGCCAGCATCGCCCCGGCCGCCCCCAGTCCTACCGCGATCAGGCCCGCCCGCCCGCCCAGGCGGCCGAGCCAGCTCAGCCCGACGGCGGTCCCGGCAAGGACGAGCGGCCCGATCCGGGTGACGATACCGATCCCGAACGACGTGTCGAAGGCGTGCCCGATATCAACGCCGGCATCGCTGAGCTGGACGGCGATCACGAGCCCGGTGCCGAGCGCCGCAAGCAGCCAGGCGATCGGCAGCACCCGCCGGACCGATGCCCCGGATCCATGTGCGACGAGGGCTCCGAAGACCGCCAGACCAAGCAACCCGACGAGGCCGAGGTAGAGCAACCAGCGGCCCACGATCGCGCCGGCCGAGGGCCCGGCCGAGGTCGTGGCCAGCCCCGAGCCTGCCCCGGACCCAGGTGGGCCCGTCGGGGGGGCAACCCCGATCCCAAAGGCGAACGAGCCCGTCGCGAGGTGGCCGTCGACCGCCGAGACGGTCCGCCAGGCGACGGTGTAGACGCCGTCCGGCAGGCTGGCCTCGAGCGGCACGCCAAGCTCGAGCTCGTTCCCCGGCACGGCCGCGGTCGGTCCCGAGGTGACCAGGCTGCCGCCCGTGTCGAGGACCTTGATCGTCGACAGCCGGGGGTCGGGACGTTCCCCGAAGATGATCGTGACCTGGCCGGGCGGCGTGCTCAGCTGGGCGCCCGGGCTGGGCACGCTCGACTGCGGCAGGGCATGGCCGAGGGCGGTTCCGGGCAGGGCCAGTGTCGCGGCGAGCCCCAGGATTGCTCCCAGGGCTGCCGCGACGCGAAAGGCCTCGAACCGGGTGAGCACGCTCAGGTCAGGCTGCCGGACGTCGACCACGAACGGCCACTGCCAGGGCCGCCAGGCCGATGATCACGCCAACGAGACCGATCCCCGCGCCGGCCAACAGCGCGTTGTTCGCGGCCGTTTGTGCGCTCGATGCAGCCGTGGAGGCCGCACCGATCGCCGGGTCCTCCGTCGCTGCCGAGCTCGGGGCCAGAGCGGCGGCGCTCGACGGCGCCGGGCTGGCCAGGCGGGCGTCGATCCGGTCGAGGCGGGTGATGACGTCGGTCAGGGCCGGCAGCTGGTTCGGGAACTGGATCCCTGTCGCTCCGACGACCGAATTGAACGTTGCGTCGCTCGAGGTGGCGGTCTCGTCGACGGCCGTGCCATGGATCGAGCCGGTCAGGTGGAAGGTGTAGTCGCCGGGCGCGGTCGGGATGATTGGCGCCTCGTAGTCTCCGGGGACACCGAGGCCGGTATCCGGGTCGAACTTGTTGGCCAGCGGCAGGGCGTCCGATGTCTGGCCGCCCACACTGACCGTCACTTTGAGGTCTCCGTCGTTCAAGTCGGTCACCGCCTTGCTTGCGGCATCCTTGATCACGACCTGAACGGCATTCTGCTCGCCGACGTAGGTCGGCTCATGAACCCAGCCGAGGGCGACGCTGTACGTGCCGAACGTCTTGACAACGTGCGCATCGGCGACGCTCACGACGAGCAGCACGGCACAGGCCGCCGCAGCGATGGCGACGCCGAATCGTCGAAGCCGAACGTGGTGCATGGATGATCCTCCGGGTTGGCAGCTGTCCGTCCCTGACGGACGACGCTGGGACTCGCGATCTGGACCCGAGCCGCTCGGCAGACCTGCCGGAGCGAGCCCGGCCCAGGGCCCGCCGCGCAACGTGCGCCGGTGGGCCTAGGCGAAGGCCGGGCGGGGCGGAGCCCGGCCCGAGATCCCGTTGCCGGTGATCGACGCGTGGCGGCGATCCACCCAGGGCAGGTCACGCCTCACGACGAGCGCGGCGCGGTGTCGGAGACGGGCCCGGGCGGCTTCGATCCGGGCCACGAGCACATCCCGCCGCCACTGGTACAGGGCATCGACGAGGGCCGCCAACAGCGAAACGAGCGCGAACACGGCGAAGACCGAGTGATATTGGCTGGAGCCCAGGACGCTGAGCCCCGGGGCCGGCAGGCCGACCGACAGGTGCTCGATGTTCTCGACACCCACGAACAGGACCAGGGCAACCGGCAGGATCGTCAGCCAGGCCCGGACGAGATGGCCGGCGAGATCCCGGATGGCTCCGGCCCGGACGATGAGGTCGCCGGCGTCGAGCTCGCGGGCAAGGCGCGACAGGGAGATCAGCCGGACTGTCCCGAGGACGGCCAGGGCCAGGGCGAGGCCGGCGACCAGGATGACGGTGCCCGTCCACTGGTCGCCGTGGCCGGTCCGGGCCAGTGCGAGGCCGTATGATCCGCGGTCGGTCAGCAGGAAGACGAGGTCATGGGCCAGCACGAAGGCGACCGCGGCCAGGGCTCCCAGCCTGAAGCGAGCGCGCCAGTGACCCTCAATCATCGGTGCACTGTACGCGACCCGCATCCGGCCCGCCGCCGCCGGATCCCGATCGGGCACGCAGACGCGGCGGACCCGGGCCCGGTCAGGCGGGTAGCACGAACCAGAAGCGGGTCGTGCCTTCGCCCGACTCTGCGCCGACGCGGCCGCCGGCCGCTTCGACGAGCTGCTGGACGATTGACAGCCCGATCCCGGCTCCGCCATGGACGCGATCGCGCGACTTGTCCACGCGGTAGAAGCGCTCGAAGACGTGGGCCAGGTCGTCGGCCGGGATGCCCTCACCGGTGTTCGTGACCGTCACCAGGATGTCGGCCGGCCGGCGTTCGGCCCGGACCGCCACCCGGCCGCCGCGGGGCGTGTAGCGGGTGGCGTTCTGGAGCAGGTTGCCCAGGACCTGGGCCAGTGCGTCCGGATCGGCCCGGGCAGCGAGCCGGTTGGGCAGCTCGACCTCAAGCGCCAGGCCGGCTCGCTCGATGGCGGGCGTGGCCAGCTCGACGGCGGTTCGCAGCGCGACGACGACGTCGACTTCGGCCGGCACGGCGCGGCGCGCTCCGGCATCGCCTTCGGCCAGCGTGTCGAGCGAGGCCGCCAGCCGGACCAGCCGCTCGGCCTCGTCCCAGAGCGACTCGAACGTCGCCCGGTCGGCCGGGATCACCCCGTCCCGGAGGCCCTCGAGGTAGCCCTGCAGGTTGGTCAACGGGGTGCGCAGCTCGTGGGCGGCATTGGCGATGAACTCGCGGCGCAGCCGCTCCTGTTCCTCGAGGCTGGCCGCCATCTGGTTGAACGAGTCGGCCAGGCTGGCAATCTCCTCGGGGCCGCGCCGCGGGACCCGCACCTGGTAGTCGCCGGCCGCCACCGAGCGTGCAGCCGACCCGATCTGGGCCAGCGGCCGAGCGAGGCGCCGGCCGAGGACGATCGCCAGCACGACGCCAGCCGCGATCGCGGCCCCGATCGCCACGAGGAGGACGAGCGTGATCGACTGGTCGAACATCGCGTGGGCGGTCTCGGCCGAGGCGCCGTGCTTCATCATCAGGTCAGCGAAGACAGCGCCGCCCACGACGACCACGCCGAAGGACACGATGGCCACGGCCAGGGTCGTGGTCAGGACGGCGGCCAGGGCGATCCGGGCACCGACACTACGCGACCAGCCCGGCCTTCGGAACCGCCGGAGGGTCATCGAGCCGGCCCGCCTGCAATTCGGGCCCGGGCACCGATCGGCTCGGGTCGGACGGTCGAGCGATAGCCCACGCCGCGCACGGTGGCCACGAAACGGGGCTCGGCCGCCGTGTCCTCGAGCTTGTCGCGCAGGCGGCCAATGTGGACGTCGATCGTCCGCTCGAGGACCGCCTCGGCTTCCAGGCCATAGACGGCATCGAGCAGCTGGTCCCGGGTGAGGACCCGGCCGTCCGCCTCGAGCAAGGCGACCAGGAGCCGGAATTCGATGGCGGTCAGGGCCACGGGCCGCCGGCCGAGCTCTGCCGTGTGGCGCTCCCGGTCAACCCTGAGCTCACCGTGGACGAGGGGCCTGCTGACCTCGGCCTGCGGCTCCACGTCGCCACTGTGATCCGACCGGGCGAGCACCCGCTGCACCCGGGCGACGAGCTCGGCCGGCGAGAACGGCTTGGGCAGGTAATCATCGGCACCGGTGGCGAGGCCGGCGATCCGATCCGCGGTCATGCCGCGCGCCGAGAGGATGATGATCGGAGTGTCGGCCGTCCTTCGGATCGCGCGGACAACCGAGAGGCCGTCGATCTCGGGCAGCATCAGGTCCAGGACGACGAGCGCCGGCTGGTCCCGGGCGATCGCCGCCAGCGCAGCTCGGCCGTCAGGCGCCTCGCCGACCCGGTAGCCCGCCCGCTCGAGGTAGGCCCGGACGAGGCGCACGATCTTGGCGTCGTCATCAACGACGAGGATCGACCGGGTGGAGTCGGCAGGCATGGCAGGCCATCCTAGTGACCGGCGCGTGACAGCGTCGTGACAGCCGATCGGGCAGACGACATGCGTTTGTCACATCGGGGCGCTAGGGTGTCCGCCATGACTGGCACGCCCGAGCTCCCCGACGGATCGGACGGGGGTCCATCCAGCGCCGCCGACGGCGGGGCAGCCGGTTCGCGCCTGCTCCGACGCTGGCACGAATCCTGGCCGCCGGCCGTTGCCGGTGCCCTGGCGGGGGCCGTGGCGATCGCCGTCGGCGAACTCCTGGCGGGCCTGATCCGGGATGCGCCGTCGCTGGTCACGGCCGTGGGATCCCTGGTCATCGCCCTGCAGCCCTCTGGCGCCAAGGACCTGATGGTGTCGTTGTTTGGCACGAACGACAAGCTGGTGCTCAACATCGCGGTCCTGGTCGGCGCCCTGTTGATCGCCCTGGTCGCGGGCATCGTTGCCGCCCGGCGGTTCCAGACCGGTGCGTGGATCTTCATCGCCTTCGGGGTCGTGGCGGCCTTCGCCGCGTACGAGGAGGCCCTGATCTTCAAGCCGTTCGCGATCCTGGTCCCGGCACTCGCCGTCGGAGCTGGCCTGGCCGCCCTGGCGGGCCTCCTCGCCCTCCTGCCCGGATCGTCGGTCGCCGATGGCCGGCGGGCCGGCGGGTCGGGTAGCCACTCGGCCGACGACGCCGATGAGCGCCCTGTCTGGCGGCCATCCGGAAGCGCGGCGGCGACACCGGCGGCTGTCGTCCAGGCCGCCGCGACTCGTTCCGGTTCGCGCCGCCGGCCCCGCCACGGTGGCTCGGCCCGTGATGCAGCCACCTCGACGAGCCCGGAGTGGACTCGCCGGCGGTTCCTGATCGCCAGTGCCGGCACGCTCGGGACCGCGGTCATCGCTGGCGGCCTGGGCCGCTCGCTGGTCAACGGCCAGCATCCGACTGGCGTGGTCAGCACCTCGCATCTGCCGGCCGTCCTGAACCCGGTCCCGCCGCTCAGTTCGACCGAGTCGTTCAGCGTCCCCGGGATCACCCCGATCGTCATGCCCAACGGCCCGTTCTACAAGATCGACACGACCCTGCTGACGCCCCAGGTGGACGCCAACGCCTGGCAGCTCGACGTCAAGGGGATGGTCAACCAGCCGCTCTCGTTCACCTACGACGAGCTCCTGGCGATGCCCCTCTTCGAGCAGTACGTCACGATTGCCTGCGTCAGCAATGACGTCCCCCACAACAACCAGGCCGGCCTGAACCTCGTCGGCAATGCGCTCTGGACGGGGGTTCGGCTGAAGGA
The DNA here is from genome assembly GCA_017881915.1 of Chloroflexota bacterium. Taxonomy (GTDB): domain Bacteria; phylum Chloroflexota; class Limnocylindria; order Limnocylindrales; family CSP1-4; genus Palsa-1033. The sequence continues at coordinate 71,041 of JADGQK010000003.1, forward strand.
TGTCCTCAAGACGGCAGGTATCGCCAGCGGCGCAACCCAGATCGTCGGACGCTCAGTTGACGATTTCACTGCTGGCTTCCCAACCGACTGGGCGATGGCCGACGGTCGCGAGCCGATGATTGCCGTCGGGATGAACGGTGTGCCACTGCCGGCCGATCACGGCTTCCCGGCCCGCCTCATCGTGCCCGGCCTGTACGGCTATGTCTCGGCGACGAAGTGGCTGGCCTCGATTGAGCTGACCACCCGAGAGGCCGTCGACGGTTATTGGATCCCGCTGGGCTGGGCCAAGGACGGACCGATCCTGACCCAGTCGCGGATCGACCTGCCGCCCGGGGGCGCCAACCTGGCGGCCGGCCAGGTGACCCTGGCCGGGGTGGCCTGGGCACCCGACCGGGGGATCGCGGGGGTCGAGGTCAGGATCGACGACGGCGCCTGGCAGGCGGCCCAACTCAGCCAGCCGATCTCCAAGGCGACCTGGGTCCAGTGGCTGTTCGCCTGGACCGCAGTCGCAGGTCCGCACTCGATCGAAGTCCGGGCCACCGACGGGACCGCTGCCGTCCAGACCGACCAGCTCAGCGACCCCGCTCCGGATGGAGCCCGCGGCCACCACCGGATCACCGTATCGGTGGGCTGATCCGCTCCGCGCCCGCCTCGGCCGGCGTTCGCTGGTCCATGCGCAGGATCGGGACGTCGGATCGCCGACGCAGGTGGAAGGACACGCCGTATGCCTGGCCGGTCTCGAAGTCGAGCCTTGGCATCGCGGTCATCCGCCACTCGTCGAGGCCGCTCCCGATCCACCGGGCGAGCGGCCGGCTTTCGGCGAGGACCGCGTCGAGCAGCTCGAACGCATCGGCCGGCAAGCTCAGCATTGTTTCCCGGGCGGGCATGCCGATGGAGCGTCGACCGAACGTCGCTACGAACGCCGGGTTGCCGTAGACGATCAGGTGACCCGGCCCCAGGCACATGCCGGCGGGGCGCTGGGTGGCGTTGGTCTCGGTCACGCTGGCCCTCCTCGACGGCTGTCGGTCAAGGATGACAGCTGGCCGCAAGCCGTCAAATCCGACGGCGGCCACGGACCCTGTGGCCGGCGGCCCACCTCGTCCGGGCCTCAGCGCCGAGCCTGTCCCTCAGCGCCGCCACCTCGTCCGGGCCTCAGCGCCGAGCCTGTCCCTCAGCGCCGCCACCTCGTC
>JADGQK010000085.1 GCA_017881915.1 Chloroflexota bacterium
GCGGTCCCGAGCCAGAGCGCCTCGGGGCCGTCCCACTTGTCGCGCGGCACCTGGTTCCTGTTCATGATCGATTCCCAGGCCGCCAGCGCCTCCTTCCTGCTGCCGCGGATCAGCAGGCACGTGTCGACCGTTCGGGTGATCTGGCGCTCGTCGCGCCCGACCGCCAGGCAGTGCTCCCGGAGCACCTCGTCCTTGTGCTTCAGGAATTCGGGAGTGCCGGTTGCGTTCCAGCTGTCGGCATAGCGGGCGACCGTCCGGAGCGTCTTCTTCTCGCCCGTCCCGCCGATCATGATCGGCATGTGCGGCTGGACCGGCCGCGGGTGATGACGCAGATCGTCGAACCGGTAGTGGGCACCGGGTTGCGAGCTCACCGTCTCGCCGTCGAGGACCTTCCGGATCGATCCGACCGCCTCGTCCAGCCAGTCGAGCCGCTGCCCGAAGCCGGTGCCGAACTGCAGGCCGTGGGCCGTGTGCTCGAGTTCGAACCAGGCGCCGCCCATGCCCACGATTGCCCGCCCCTGGCTGATGTGGTCCAGCGTGGTTGCGATCTTGGCGACAAGGCCAGGGTTCCGGAACGTGTTCGCGCCAACGAGGAGGCCGAGCTTGACTCGGTCCGTCGCCATCGCCCACGCCGACAGGAGTGAGTAGCCCTCGAAGATCGGCTGATATGGGTCGCCCATCACCGCGTAGAGGTGATCCCACGTCCAGAGGTGGTCGTAGCCGAGACGATCGATCCTGCGGGCGGCCTCGAGCATCTCGGGCCACCCGGAAGCCTGGCTCCACAGGAGGATCCCAAGGCGCAGATCGGGCATGTCAGATCTCCTTTCCGGCTGGCCCTCGGGCTCAGCCACTCCGACCGGTCGCCGCAACCACGGCCCGGGTCAGCCGGTCCGTCTCGAGGGCGTCTGAGTACGTCGACAGCACGCGGGTCGAGTCGCCTGCCTCGACGGCCCCCAGAAAGGCCTCCGCCTGGACCTCGTACGGGTCGCGGCCGGGCGGCACGGTTCGAGCGGATCGCCCATCGTCGATGATGACCTCCCAGGAGGTCTGGGCCTCGCGGAGCTTGCGGATCGTGATCAGCAGGTCGGATGCTGCGAGCTCAACCTCGATCACGTCCGAGGCCAGCCGCCGGGTGTTGGCGAAGCTGCCGATCGCGCCGCTCTCGAAGCGCAGGACCGCCGCGGTCGCATCGACGAGGTCGACCCCGATGGGCACGAACGGCGACTCCTGGGTCGAGGCGGCCCCGACGACGCTGGCCTCGCCCATGAGCAGCCGGGCGAGATCGTAGAAATGGGTCGCCTGTTCAACCACCTGGCCGCCGCCGGTCTCCTCGCGCCGCCACCAGGCCGGGGGAGGCGTGGCGCATAGCCAGCGCGCGCTGAAGAGGTGGGCAGGATTGGCGGCGATCAGCCGGCGGACCTCTGCCAGCGCCTCGATCCCGCGCAGGTGATAGCCGACCGCCGCGACGAGGCCGCGCTCGGCGACGGCTGCGGCGATCCGGACTGGACCGGCCGCGTCGGTGGCGGCCAGGGGTTTCTCGGTGAGGAAGGGGATGCCTCGCTCGACGAGCCGCTCGAGGACGGCGATCGCGGCCGCCGGCGGGACGCACACGAGGGCGACGTCCGGGCGCTGCTCGTCGAGCATCCGCGCGAGGTCGGCGTAGGCGCAGGCGGCAGCGCCGCGCGGTTCGGCCGTTGCCCGGGCGGTCTCGAGGTGACCCGATGCCACTCCAACGAGGCGCGTCCGGGCGAGCCGATCGAGGGCGGCGAGGTGGTAGCCGCTGATCCAGCCTGCCCCGATCAGGACGAGCCGGAGGCGATCGCGCTCCTTCGATCCGCTGGCGTTGCTCATCGTCGACCCATCCTGCCATAGCCCACATGGCGGTACTTGGCGCCAATTTGAGGTTACAGAGGTCCCAGGGACAGGCCTCGGCCCAGGCGCAAGCATTGGCCTCAATGAAACGCCTGCCAGACGGGACCGCGCGCCCGATGTCACGCTCAACCACGAGTCGATACGGCACGCTCTTTGCCGCGGTGGCGGTCGCCCAGCTCCTGGACCTGGTGACGTTCGTGCCCGCAGTTGCCCGCGTGGGAATCGGTGCCGAGAGCAATCCGCTGGCGCGGTCGCTCTACCTGTCGGTCGGTCCGCTGGGCCCGGCGGCGCTCAAGGCGGCCGCGATCGCGTTGATCCTGCTGGCCCTGGTGCGGGTGGTCCGACGCTTCCCGAGCTACGCCCTGCCGTCCGCGGCGCTGATCGTCGGGATCGGGCTGTTCGGTGCCTCCTCGAACCTCATGTTCGGGTTGCTCCGCTAGCCCGAGCGGTCCCGCTGAAACGAGAAAGGAGCCCGCTCGCCGAGCAGGCTCCTTATCGCGTGCTGGTCGGCCGATTGGCCGGATGGCCTAGACGGAGTTGCCGACGTTGCTCAGGATGCCGCTGACCTGTCCCCCGAGGAAGAGCAAGGCGATGATCGCGACGATCGCGATCAGGGCGAGGATGAGGGCGTACTCGGCGAGACCCTGGCCGTCGTCGCCCTGGGGGAGCTTCTGAATCAGGCTCCGGATCATTGGGTACCCAGTCCTTCCGATTTGCCTCGTGTCTGCCGAGATAGGAGATGACCGGCAGCTCAACGGGGAGATGAGGCAGAAGTACTAACACGCCCGAAACGGAATGACTATCCCTTTCGTGCCTGCATGCACCGCTTTGCGCGAGAATCGGCTCATCCCGGTGCGCCCATGCCTCCTGGCTAGGCGGCCAGGTCCCGCCGCCGATCGGGCGCTAGCCCGCCGTGCGCTTCGTGCCTCGGGTAACGCGCCAGCCTCCAACCGCAAGGCCGATACCGGCCAATGCAAGGACGCTGAGCCAGGACGGTCCGGTCCCGGGTCCGGGCTCTCCATCGATCGTGGCAGTCACGGGCGGCGTGACCCGGACGCTCGGGCGCGGGCTGGGTGACGCCTGGGCAGCCACCTCGAACCCCACGTCGTCGAACAGGTTACCGACCGAGGGTTGATCACCCGACGTGCTGACCGCGCGGAACCCGAAGCGCGTGCACGTCTGGGCGGCCGGAACGACGTAAGACGCGGTGTGTGTGACCCAGGCGTTCTGGTCATCGGTCAGGTCGGATCCGAGGTAGTTCCAGCCCGCCTCGCTGTTGACGTCCGCCGTTGCCGCGTCTCCGATCAGCACCTTCATCGTGTCGGCGCCTTCACGCCCGCGATGCTGGAGCGTCCAGGTCAGCGTGTCGCCGGGCGTGGTCACGACATCCTGGTAGAGCGTGCCGGCGCTGTTCGCGTTGATCTCGCTGAACTGCCCGCCCTCGGCTGCCGGGACGCTCTGGAAGCCGGTGCCCCAGATCTCGATCTCATTGCTGATGTCGGTCGTCTGCCAGGGCGGCACGAGGGGGGCGAGGAGCTCCGCGAAGGTCCCGGCGCCGACGACCGGCGTCTCGAACCCGCCATCCAGGATTGTCGTGGCGCCTGCGCCGCAGGTTGCGGCGAGAACGCGCGGTGCAGCTGGCCCGGACAGGGCGCTGAGGCCGAGGGCGGCAGCAGCGATGGCCACCAGGGCGGGACGTCGTCGCATCTGGTCTCTCCTGCTTCGTAGGGTCGTTGAAGCACGCCGTCCCGGTCTGGCTGCCCAGCAACGCTATCACGCGAGAGTAGGCTTGACGACACGACCGCCGAATCGAAGGAGCCACTCAGTGATGCACGAACTCGGCGTTCGAAAACAGATCGGGCTGGTCGCCCACGACAACAAGAAGCTCGATCTGCTCGAATGGGCCCAGTACAACCGTGCCCTCCTGGCCCAGCATGACCTGATCGCGACAGGGACCACGGGATCGCTTCTCGAGTACGAGCTCGGCCTGCCCGTCCGGCAGCTCCAATCCGGACCGCTCGGGGGCGACCTCCAGATCGGCGCGCTGATCGCTGAAGGGCAGATCGACTTCCTCGTGTTCTTCTGGGATCCGCTCGAGCCGCAGCCGCACGACCCGGACGTGAAGGCCCTCCTCCGGATTGCCGTCGTCTGGAACATCCCCGCGGCATCCAACCGGGCGACCGCCGACTTCCTGATCTCGTCGCCGCTCATGACCGGGTCGTACGAGCGCCAGCTCCCCGACTACACCAGCCACGTCACCCGGCGAGTCCCCGGAGCCGAACCGGGGGCCTTGAGCTAGCGGATCGTGCCCGCTCGAGCCCGCGCAGGTTCGTCGCTCGGAATGGCCGGTCCGCCGAACCTGATCGTCCGGAACGAGCACAGGCTTGTCTGCTGGTCGTGCCATGCGCCGGTGCGCAAGCCGGCCTTCCGGCACACGGCATCGAACATCTGGGTGGCCTCCCACTTGAACTCGGTGGCGACCTCAGGCAACAACAGTGCCCGACGCCCGTTCCCCTCGACGATGACGCCGTCGACGCCCGGCTGGAAGGCATCCCGGTCGACGATCGGGACAGGCCGGCCGAGCACCGAGATCTCGATGTGGATCGCCGGCAGCTCGCCGGCCGTGACCGGCAGGAAGCGCGGGTCACCGAGGGCCGCATTGATGGCCGAGGCCACGACGGCCTCGCCGAGGGGCCGGTCCGGGTCGACCGTGCCGATGCAACCGCGCAGGGCGCCGTCCTCGGTGAGGGTGACGAAGACGGCCGCGGGTTCGCTGCCGCCGAGGGGCACCTCGAGCGCTCGCCCGAGCGTGGGTGCATTGGCCTCGTCGACCGCGACGGCCAGCGCCGCCTGGGCAAGCTGGAGGAGGCCCTGCTGCACGTCCGGCGGGATGTCGGGTGGGAGAACGTCATGCATCGTTGTTCACCGTCCTGGCGCGACCTGCACCACACCAGGTTGAATCATGGGTTCCGATCCTCCGCTCGACCAGTGCGGGACCGCCCGTTTCGAGAGGCCGGCCGGCACTGGCCTTGAGCCCCGTCCGGGCAGCACACTGAGCCGTGGAGCCGTCGATGCGCGTTTACACCTCTTCTCGAGCCGTTCCGGTCCCGACCATCCTCGCCGAGTCGTGCGCGGATGGCAGCGTCCGCTGCGGCGTGTGTGCCCATCGCTGCCTCGTCCGTCCCGGTCGACGCGGGATCTGCGGCGTGCGCGAGAACCGGGACGGCCAGCTCGTCAGCCTGGCCTACGGCGGGGTTGTCGCGCTCGGCCTCGATCCGATCGAGAAGAAGCCGCTCTTCCACGTGGCGCCGGGCTCGACGGCCTACTCGATCGCGACGGCCGGCTGCCCGTTCCATTGCACGTTCTGCCAGAACTGGGAGATCGCCCAGGGCCCCAGGCTTGGCCTCGATCTCCCGACCCGGCAGCTCTCGCCCGCCCGGGTCGTCGAGGAGGCGGCTGCGCACGGCGCCGGATCGATCGCCTACACCTACGTCGAGCCGACCGTCTTCCTCGAATACGCTCTCGACACCGCGTTGCTCGCCCGCCGGGCTGGCCTGCGCAACCTGTTCATCACCGACGGCTACGCGACGCCCGAGGCCGTCGCCCTCCTGGCACCGCTGCTCGACGCCGCGAACGTCGACCTCAAGGCATTCGATGACGCCTTCTACCGGAAGCTGTGCGGCGCGCGCCTGGCACCGGTGCTCGAATCGATCGTCGCGATGCGCCGGGCCGGGATCTGGCTGGAGCTGACGACGCTGATCATTCCTGGCCACAACGACGACGACCGGCAGCTGCGCTCGCTGGCGCGCTGGATCGTCGAGACCCTGGGCGCCGAGACGCCCTGGCACGTCAGCCGCTTCTATCCCAACTTCCGGATGCTCGACGTACCGCCGACGCCCCTCGAGACCCTCCGGCGAGTGGCCGACCTCGGTCGCGAAGCCGGACTCAACCACGTCTACGTCGGGAACGCGCCCGAGCTCGGCCTCGAGGACACGCACTGCGCCGGATGCGGGCTGCTGCTGATCGAGCGACGCGCCTACGACGTCCAGGTCCGCCTGGCTCCCGGCGGCAGCTGCCCCGGCTGTGGACGGGTGCTTGCCGGCCGCGCCCTGGCCGGCCCGGCCACGTCCCCGGGAGCTCGAAGCTGGTGTGGCTGAGATGAACCGATGACTGCCGGGCGACCCGTCGAGGCGGCCGGCGCGGCGATCCGCCCACCGGCCGTGGCCGGCTCGTTCTATCCGGCGGAGCCCGATGTGCTTGCCGCCCTCGTCGATCAACTCCTGGCCGACGCGGAACGGCCGGCTATTGCCTCCAACCTGGCCGCCGGCGCGACGGACCGACCGCTGCTGGGGCTGCTCGTTCCCCATGCGGGGCTGGTCTACTCGGGCGCCGTCGCCGGGGCCGCGTGGCGCCTGGTCGGGCCGATGTCTCCGGACACGCCCAGGACCGTCGTGCTCCTGGGGACGAACCACGGAGCGGGCTGGCTCGCGGGCGTCGCGTCGTGGGGGGCCGGGGCATGGCGAACACCCCTGGCGGACGTCGAAGTCGACGCTGACCTGGCCAGGGCGATCGTCGACCTCGGAACGCCGTTCCTCGTCGACCGGGCGGCTCATCTCGGCGAACACTCGATCGAGGTCCAGCTGCCGCTCCTCCAGGCGGTTACCGGGCAGGCCCGCATCGTTCCCCTGTCGATTGCTGCCGGCACCGGCCACGGCGCCATCGCTGCGGGTATCCGGTTGGGTGAGCTGCTTGCCCGGCGACGCACGGCGGGCCAGCAGGTGATCCTGGCGATCAGCTCGGACATGGCCCACTACCCGGGGAGTCGCGCCTGTGCCCAGGCCACCGACACCTTGCTGCCGGCGATCCTGCGGCTCGATCCGGTGGCGCTCGCGGACGCGGAGCGCGCCCTGGTCGAGAGCGGCACCCCTGGCCTGGTCTGCGGCATGTGCGGGATCCAGCCGGCGGTCCTCGGACTGGCCGCGTTGGGTGCCCTCGGGGCCACCCGCGGCGTTCGACTCGCTGCGGCCACGTCGGCCGACGCCGGCGGGCCGGCCGGCCGGACCGTGGGCTACCTGGCGGCGGCCTTCACGGCCTGATCGGCCCGGCACCGCAACGACGGCGCGATGGAGCAGATGACGATGCAGGTGCGCCTCCTGGAATTCGGCTTGATCGAGATCGACGGGCAGCAGTACGACCACGACGTCGTCGTCGAGGGAGGACGCGTGGGCCGGCGCCGGAAGAAGGCGTCGCGACCGCTCCGCGACCGCTACGGGCATACGCCCCTCAGCCTGCTGGAGCCGATCCCCTGGGCGTGCCGCCGGCTGATCGTGGGGACCGGCGTCGACGGCGCCCTCCCCGTTGCAGAGGGAATCGTCGCAGAGGCGGCCCGTCGAGGGGTGGAGCTGGTCGCGGTGCCGACGGGCGAAGCCTGCACCCTGCTGTCGAGTGCTGATCTCCGCGACACTGCGGCGATCCTGCACGTCACCTGCTAGCGACGTCGGCCGACGCGTCAGCTGATGGATCGCGGCCGGCCGCGCTTTCGCGACTATGCTTGATCATGCCCAGCCCGCAAGGTGAGGGACCAGGATGACCGGCTCCGCCCAGATCGTCGTCAACGGCCTGGCCCACGAATTGGCGCTCGAGCCCGATCGGAGCCTGCTCTACGCGCTGCGCGAGGAATTCGGCCTGACCGGCGCCAAGCCGGGCTGCGGCGAGGGTGCCTGCGGGGCCTGCACGGTGCTCCTCGACGGTCAGCCGGTTCGAGCCTGCACGGTCCGCGTCGCGGATGCGGCCGGCCACGTCATCGGCTCCATCGAGGGCCTGGCGAGCGATGGCCACCTCCATCCGGTGCAGCGCGCCTTTGTCGAGGTGGGCGCCTTCCAGTGTGGCTACTGCACGGCCGGCATGATCATGAGCACGGTCGCGCTCCTGGCAGAGGGCGCCAATCCGGACGACGCCCAGATCAGGACGGCCCTGGCGGGCAATGCCTGCCGCTGTTGCACGTACCCCCGGATCCTGCGTGCCGTCCACCGCGCGGCCGAGTTGGCCCGGGACGAGGCCGGCCTGACCGGGCCTGCGCCGCTGGCCGCGAGCGCCGGCCTGCCGACTGCGTCGGCTCGACCGCGGCGACCCTGGGACCTGACTCCAGCCCTGGAACGCGACTACTTCGATCTCCTGCCCGCTGGGCTGGTCGTGGTCCGGGAGCCGGGCGAGACGTCGGGCCGCCGCGAGTCGTCGGGTGGCTGGACGACCAGCACCGGGGCGTGGCTCCACCTGGACGGGCAGGGAATGGTGACGGCGTTCACCGGCAAGGTCGACGTCGGGCAGGACAACCGGACGGCCCTCTCGTTGCGTGTCGCCGAGGAGCTGCGGGTCCCCCTCGCCGAGGTCCGGCTGGTGATGGGCGACAGCGACGTGTGCCCCTACGATGCCGGCACGTTCGGCAGCCGCTCGATGCCCGATGCGGGCGAGCACCTGCGGCAGACCGCCGCGTCCGCGCGCGACTGCCTGCTGGGCCTTGCCGCTGCCCACTGGAATGTCGGCGCCGCCGAGCTCGTCGCGGCCGACGGCTGCATTCGGGAGGCCGACGGCGGGCGCTCCGTCGCCTACGGGGAGCTCGTGCGGGGCTTGCGACAGGTGGAGGTCACATCGTCAGATGCGCCGGTCTCGCCAGGCCCGGCGGAACTGCTGGTCGGACGCCCGACCCCGCGCGTCAGCGCCATGGAGATCGTGACCGGCGCCAAGCGCTACCCCTCCGACCTGTCCCGTCCGGGCATGCTCCACGGGCGTGTCCTGCGTCCGCCGGCGATCGGCGCGACGCTCCGTTCGGTCGACGTCACGAGCGCCCTGGCGCTGCCGGGCGTCGTCGTCGTGCACGAGGGCGCGTTCCTGGGGGTGGCTGCCTCGGATTCACTCGGGGCAGCCCGCGCGTCAAAGGCGATCGAGGCGCACTGGGATCTGACGCCGCAGCCGGCCGAGGCCGAGCTCAGCGACCACCTGCGCAGCCATCCCCTGGAGCAGCAAGGCTGGGAGGGAGCGTTCCATCACGAGGTCGGCGACCTCGACGCGGCGCTGGCAGCGGCGCCGGTCAAGCTCACGGCGACCTATACCACCGCGTACATCGCGCACGTTCCGCTCGAGACGCACGTGGCCCTGGCAGAGTGGGACGCTGATCGTCTGACCGTGTGGTGCGGAACCCAGCAGCCGTTCGGGGTCCGCGGCGAACTCGCCGAAGCGCTCGGCGTGCCCGAAGCGGCGGTGCGGGTCATCGTGCCGGACACGGGCGGTGGCTTCGGCGGCAAGCATGCCGGCGAGGTCGCGGTGGAAGCTGCCCGGCTGTCCCGCGCCAGCGGCCGCCCGGTCAAGGTGCGCTGGAGCCGGGAGGAGGAGTTCAGCCGGGGCTACCTCCGGCCGGCGGCGATCATCGACGTGCGCAGCGGCGCGCGCCGCGACGGCTCCATCACAGCGTGGGAGCTGGGGAACACCAACTCGGGCATGTTCGGCATCGTCGGTCCGTACGAGGTCCCCAACCAGCGCCTCGACTTCCAGCCCGCCGACTCCCCATTGCCCCAGGGCTCATATCGGGCGCTGGCCGCGACCGCCAACCATTTCGCCCGCGAGTCGCACATGGACGAGCTGGCCGACGCGCTGGGCATCGACCCGCTGGAGCTCCGCCTGAGCCACTTGCGTGACGAGCGACTGGCGACGGTTTTGAACGCCGCGGCCGAGCGCATGGGCTGGGCGGGCCGGGCCCGGGAGCCCGGCCTGGGGTTGGGCATCGCCGGCGGCGTGGAGAAGGGTGCCCGCGTCGCCACCTGCCTGGCGGTGCGTGTCGGCGCCGACCGGCGCCTCGAGATCCTCCGGATCGTGACCGCATTCGAGTGCGGAGCGATCGTCAACCCCGATGGCCTGACGAACCAGGTCGAGGGGGCGACGGTCATGGGCCTCGGGGCAGCGCTCTTCGAGGCGATCCATTTCGAGGCGGGCGCGATCCAGAACGCGTCCATGTCGGACTACCGGGTGCCACGGATGACGGATATTCCGCCGATCGACGTCGTGCTCATCGACCGACGGGACCTGCCCTCGGCCGGAGCCGGCGAGACGCCGATCATCGCGATCGCTCCGGCGCTTGCCAACGCGATCTTCGCCGCGACCGGGGTGCGCTTGCGCTCACTGCCGCTCGTGCCGGACGGCCTCATCCCCGAGCGGCCAGCCCCGGAATCCTCTCTTGGCCCTCTTGCTCAATCTCTTGCGTGCGCGCTCGATCATCGCCGCCATCCGCTGTTGTGAAGATCACGCTCTGCTTTCTCCCAGTTCTCATCTGAACCGATATACTTCTGTTTGTTATCCGGATCACGCAGGGATACCTGAGCTGTATAGTCATTGAAATTGAGGATCTTAAATATGTATAATATCAGGTCGATAATGCTTTTAAACTCCTCTCTCAACTGGTCGGGCCTGCAAAAGTG
>JADGQK010000158.1 GCA_017881915.1 Chloroflexota bacterium
CCGGCGTGCGCTCGCGTGCGCCGCGCGCATCGGTGGGCGGCGTCTTCACCTGTGGTGTTCTTACGGCACGCCATGCCAGCCCAGGGTCGTCTCCCTGGGGGCCGGGCCGCATTCTGGAGGCGCGTCGACGCAGACGGGACGCGCACCCGGCGACAGGGGCTGCCACGGCAGCGGCTCGCTGAGCGAGCCAGGCGGTGACCACCCTGGTCACAACGTGCCGAACGGCTCTGGCTCGTGGCGTGTGGCGGCCCAAACCTCAGCGTTCGGAGGTGGTACCCGCATGGCCGAGCCAGGTCCGGTCGACCGGCCGCGCTCCGCGCCCACCGCTGGCCCCCCGGGGCCTGCCCGTGGCGACGCGGCCGGGGTTACCCGCGGCTTCCTCTTCGCCGACCTGCGCGACTACACGGGCTTCGTCGAGACCCACGGGAATCGCGCCGGAGCGGCCCTCCTCGCCCGTTACCGCGCCCTCGTCCGCGAGATCGTGGCGGCCGCCGCGGGAGCCGAGATCCGGACCGAGGGCGACTCCTTCTACGTGGTCTTTGGCTCGGTGAGCGCGGCGGTGGGCTGCGGCCTTGCGATCATCGAGGCTGCCGCAGCGACAGCCGGCGACCCGGACCCCATCCACGTGGGCGTTGGGGTCCACGCCGGGGAGACGGTTGAGACCGCCGAAGGGTTCGTCGGCTCGGCGGTCAACATCGCCGCCCGCCTCTGTGCCGAGGCGCAGTCCGGCGAGGTCGTCGTATCCGAGACCGTGCGGGGCCTCACCCGGACGCAGATCGAGGTCGAATTCCAGCCCCTCGGGTCGCGCCGCCTCAAGGGGGTCCCGGAGCCGCTCGTCCTCTACCGCGTCGTCCCCCGCGGAACCGTCGGTGCCGGGGCGGTCCATCCACGCCGGGTCGCCGGCCTCCCCCGGACCCGCTTCCTCGCCGCCTGCCTCGCCGCGGCGGTCGTCCTCGTCGTCGGGGCGGGCATCGTCGTCCTCGGCGGCTCCCGGGCTGCCCCGACCGCCAGCCCCATAGCCTCCCCGGTCACGGCTGCGGCATCCGCAACTCCGGCCGCCGCCCGATCACCGGCAGGCACCCCCTCGACCTCTCCCGCACCCACCGCCGCGCCAACCCCCGCCCTCTTCCCGGACGCCGTCGAGGTCGCAATCCTCGCCGCCCTGCCATCCACGCTGGCGCAGGCATGCGTCCGCGGCGGGACGCTCGACGATGCCCGCCTGGCGGGCTTCACGGGCTACGTCAACGTGGACTCGCATGACCCGAACCCGAACGCCCCCAAGCAGATCTTCATCCCGGTTACGCCGAGCGGCTCCCACGGTGGTCTCACCTGTCGCCCAGACACGGGCGCGACGCGCTTCTATGTGATGGCACCCGCCAACCCTCCGAGCAACGCATCCAACCCATTGCGCCCTCCGACGACCAGCGGGGAGGAGTATCTCGGCTATCTGACCGGACAGCAGAGCCTTCCCTTCGGATCCTGCTCGACCGATAAGCGGGCCTATGAGCTCTGGACCGGCCCGAGCGGCAGCGGGACGCTCGCCTGCATGAACCCGTACGACGGGCGGCCATGGATCTACTTCTCCTTCGGCAAGGGCCGCTACCTCGGCTTCGCGACCCGCGACGACTCCAACTACGCCGCCCTATATGCCTGGTGGGAGGAGTTGAAGACGTTCCTACCATGAAGGCGGAGCGGAGCCGACCTGTGTCCGAGGGGAGCTCCGTACCGGACGCTTGGGGACCGCTCGTCGTCTGGCGTTATTAACGCACGCCATGGCAGGCCGGCGAGACCTCTCACGTCGGCTCGGATCCTCACTTCAGGCCTCGCGATCGCGCCAGGCATCGACCCCACCCTATGTGCCGGGTCCGCCGTCGGTCTGAACTCGAACGGAGGACGTGGACCGCGAGGTATGTGGTAGCCGATGGCTCGAGCACGAGCGCCGTGATGGCGACGACCATCACCGACGATCTGAGAACCGATCCGTCGCCTCGACTAGCCCGTCGATCATGGAAGCGCTGCGCATCTCGTGGGCCGCGTCCACCATGCGCAGCTCGACGCCCGGCCACGCGTCCGCCAACGCCCACGGGGTCCCGATCAGGTTCCCGAGGTCGAGCGTCCCCTGCACGAGCACACCCGGAATGCCCGCCAGCCGGGCCGCGTTCGCCAGGACCTCGCCATCCTCCAGCCAGGAGCCGTGGCTCCAGTAGTGCGTGACGAGGCGCGCAAACGCGAGGCGCCAGCCGGGCGGCTCGTCCGCGAAGCCCGGCGACCCCGGCTCGAGGGCGTCCTCCCAGCGGCACCAGGCATCGGCCGCGGCCACGTGCACCGCCGGATCGGGCGTTGCGAGGAGGCGTGCGTACCCAGCCGCGAGATCGGTCTCCCGATCCTCGGGCGAGAGGTGGTCGCGAAAGCGCGCCCACTCGTCGGGGAAATACCTGCCGAGGCCACGTGTGAGGAGGTCCGTCTCCGCGCGACGGCCCGTCGCGAGGCCCATCATCACGATCGAGGTCACGCGGTCTGGGAACCGCTCCGCGTAGGCCAGCCCCAAGACGCACCCCCACGACCCGCCGAAGAGGAGCCACCGCTCGATGGCGAGGTGCTCGCGCAACCGCTCGATGTCCGAGAACTGGTGGAATGTCGTGTTGGCCGAGAGGTCGGCCGTGGCCTCGCCGGCGAACGGAAGGCTCCGGCCGCACCCGCGCTGGTCGAACAGGACGATGCGGTACCGCGACGGGTCGAAGTAGCGGCGCAGGCCGGGCCCGCATCCGCTCCCCGGCCCGCCGTGGAGGACGAGCGCCGGCGCGCCTTCTGGGTTGCCGCA
>JADGQK010000032.1 GCA_017881915.1 Chloroflexota bacterium
GCTTCGGCGACACGATCGGAGTCGCCGTTCCCGACCAGGTCGAGGAGCTGACCGGCCTGGCCATCACGGCCGGCCTGGCGCCCGAACGAATTGCCTTCCATTTCCACGACACCCGGGGAACCGCCCTGGCCAACGTGGCCGCCGGCCTGCGGGCGGGGATCCGGACGTTCGACGCCTCGACCGGTGGCACCGGCGGCTGCCCGTATGCGCCGGGCGCGGCCGGCAACCTCGCCACCGAGGACCTCGTGTACTTCCTGGACGCCTCGGGCTGGGAATCGGGCGTCCGGCTCGGTGGAGTCCTGGAGGCCGCCCGGTTCATCGCCGGCGCGCTCGGCCGGCCGCTCGCCTCGAAGGTCGGCCAGGCGGGCGGCTGGGATCCAGCAACCGGCGCGGCAACCGGCCCGACCTCCGCGCGGCCCTGATAGCATCCACGCCATGGACGGTGCCGTCCTCGTGCTGAACCAGAATTACGAACCGCTCAACGTCTGCAATCTGCCGCGTGCATTTCGCCTCGTCTTCGGGGAGAAGGCCGAGGTCGTGGAGTACGACCATCAGATGATCCGGACGCCGCGGCAGGAGTTCCGCGCCCCGAGCGTGATCCGGCTCCAGCACCACATCCGCCGACCGCGGCCGCGGGTCAAGCTGACCCGGCGCGAGATCTTCACGCGGGACGGCCATCGCTGCCAGTACTGCGGGCGGCAGGCCGGCGACCTGACCCTCGACCACGTCATCCCTCGTCATCGCGGCGGCACCCATAGCTGGGAGAACCTGGTCGCCGCCTGCAAGCCGTGCAACCATCGCAAGGGCGGCAAGACCCTTGACGAGGCGCGCCTGCGGCTCGTCCGCTCCCCGTTCGAGCCGCGCAGCGACATCTATTCCCTGTTCACGCCATATCTGTCCGACGACCGGAACGAGGCATGGCGGGACTACCTGTTCCTGGGCCGCAACTGATCACGAACGAGACCGACGCCCCGATCGCGGCCCGGATTCCACGCCCGGTTCAGGCGATTCTGGACGTTCTCCGCGACGACGGCCGGGCGGCCTACGTGGTCGGCGGCTCGCTCCGCGACATCATCCTCGGCCGGGCACCGTACGACTGGGACCTGGCCACCGACGCCCGGCCGGAGGTGCTCCAGACCCTCTTCCCCGGCGCGATCTACCAGAACACGTTCGGCACGGTCGCCGTTCAGCGCGACGGCGTCCAGTACGAGATCACCACGTTCCGGCGCGACCACGACTACGCCGATTTCCGGCGGCCCCACCGGGTCGAGTTCGGGACGACGATCGAGGAGGACCTGGCGCGCCGCGATTTCACCGTGAACGCCCTGGCCTGGGGCGCGGTCCCCGGCGCAACGGCCACCCTGATCGACCCGTTCGGCGGACGGGCTGACCTCGAGGGGCGCCGGCTGCAGGCCGTTGGCAACGCCGCCGACCGTTTCGGTGAGGACGCCCTGCGCATGGTCCGCGCAGTCAGGCTGGCGGCCCAGCTCGAGTTCATCATCGCGCCGCCCACCCTCGCGGCAATCAGCCGCCAGGCCGAGCTCGTCCGATATCTGTCCGGCGAGCGCATCGCGGGCGAGCTGCACAAGCTCCTGGCGGCCGACCGACCCTCGATCGGACTGCGCCTGATGGAGGCGACCGGCCTGCTCCGCCAGATCTCCATCGAGCTTGCGGACCAGCGCGGCGTGGCCCAGGCGAAGGTCGCCGGCGAGGACCTCTGGGATCACACCATGCGGACCGTGGATGCCGCGCCGCGCGACGCGCCGATCGTCCGGCTGACCGCGCTCGTCCACGACATCGGCAAGCCGTCAACCGCCAGCGACGGCCACTTCATCGGTCACGACGCCGTCGGCGGCGACCTGGCCGAGGGCCTGCTCGGCCGGCTCCATTTTCCGCGGGTCGTGATCGAACGGGTCGGCCTGCTGGTCCGCAACCACATGTTCAGCTACGAGCCTGCCTGGAGCGACACGGCGGTCCGGCGCCTGATCGCCCGGCTCGGCGAGCCGGCCCTCGGCGAGCTTCTGGCCTTGCGCACGGCGGATAACCTTGGCAGTGGGCTGCCGCCCGACGCGAACGGTCTCGATGAGCTCAGGACCCGGATTGCCGAACAACTCCAGGCGAAGGTCGTCCTCGATCGATCCGGCCTGGTCGTCGACGGCGACGACCTGATCCGGGAGCTCGGCCTGGCGGAAGGGCCGATCCTCGGCTCGATCCTCGACCGGCTCGTCGAGGTGGTCGTCAACGATCCGGCCCAGAACGACCGGCCAACGCTGCTGCTCCTGGCCCAGGCGATGCTCACGGAGGATCGATGATCGAACTGATGCTCCAGGCCGAGCAAACGCTCGGCCTGGGCCTGGTCGACCAGGCTGAACGGCTGTACCAGCAAGCCAGCGCGGCCGACCCGCACAATGCGATCGCGATCGTCGGCCTGGCCCGAGTGCGCCTCGAGCGGGGCGATCGACCGGGCGCCCACGAACTGGTCCTGCGGGCCCTGTCGATCGACCCCGAGAACACCACGGCGCTCCGGATGGAGGCACGCCTGCGCGAGGTCCTGGCGGGCGAGGGCCGGCTCGTCAGCGCGCCGCCGGAGGCCGCCGCGCCCGTCCAACGCGGGCTGGTTGCCCGCCTTCTGGGCCGGGACCGATGAGGATTCTGGTCACCGGCGGAGCCGGCTACGTCGGCTCGGTCAGCGTCGAGCGGCTCCTCAACGCCGGTCACGCGGTGTGGGTCCTCGACGACACCTCGACCGGGCATGCCCAGGCGGTTCCGACCGAGGCGCGCTTCAGCCGGGCGACCTATGCGGACGAGGATCCAGTGACCCGCCTGCTCGTCGACAACTCGATCGAGGCGATCCTCCACTGCGCGGCCCGTTCACTGGTCGGCGAATCGATCCGTGATCCGGCCGTCTACTACCGCTCGAACGTGGTGGGTGGAGTGGCTCTTCTCGAGGCCGCCCGCCGGGCCGGGGTCGAGCGCTTCGTGTTCAGCTCGACGGCAGCGGTCTACGGCGTGCCGGCCGTCACCCCGATCACCGAGTCGACCCCGCTCGACCCGATCAACCCGTACGGCGAGACGAAGCGGACGTTCGAGGGCGCGTTGCGCTGGTATGGCGCGGCCTACGGCTTGCGCAGCATCGCCCTGCGTTACTTCAACGTAGCCGGGGCGAGCGAGCGTTACGGCGAGGATCACGATCCCGAGACCCACCTGATCCCGAACATCCTGGGGGCCGTGGAGTCGGGCCGGCCGATGACCCTCTTCGGCGACGACTATCCCACGCCCGACGGCACGCCGATCCGGGACTACATCCACGTCGAGGACCTGGCCGACGCTCATCTGCTCGCCCTCCAGGCCGCCGGCGAACCGATCCAGCCCGGCGCCGAGCCAGCCCTCCGGCTCAACCTGGGCACGGGCTTGGGCTTCAGCGTGCGCCAGGTGCTCAGCTCGGCCGAGACGGTGATCGGCGGCGCGGTGCCGCATACCACGGGTCCGCGCCGGGTCGGCGATCCGCCGGTCCTCGTGGCCTCGGCCGAGCGCGCCCGTGAGGTCCTCGGCTGGACGCCCCGGCGAGGCAGCCTGGCCGAGATGATCGGCTCGGCCTGGCGCTGGCGCCAGGCCCATCCGGGCGGCTACGGCGAGCCCTGATGAGCGAACGCTGTGGCGGGCGGGTCGCCCCGGTGCGAGCGCGTCGTATCCTTGGCTTCAATGACTGATCCGATCCAGCCGACACATTCTGAATGGCGGCCCCAGCGTTTCGGGCGGTTCAACGGCCGCAAGGTCCACGATCCGCTGATCGAGCCGGTCTGGGTCGGCGAGCGCGTCCTGGCCCATGTCGAGACGGTCGGTTCACGCGCTCCTGAGGGTCGGCCGTTCGTTGCCATCCAGGACGAGACCGGCGAGCTGCTCGACGCCTATCCCGAGGTGGCCGAGGCGATCGGTTCGGCGGCCCGGGCGAATTCGCTGGTGATCGACGGTTACCTGACCGACCGGGTCGATCGTGGGGCGGAGGGCATGGCCCTGACCGCTGTTCCGATGCCTTCCAGCAGCGACATGACCCGGCAGCTGTTGATGGGCGGTGGGCGCCGCAACGAAGGGCTCGACCGGCTCGACCACCCGGTGCCGGTCGACCCGTCCGCCGCGACGACATTCGTGGCGGTCGACCTGCTGATGGTCGACGACGAAGAGATCCTCGATGTGCCGCTCCTCGAGCGGAAGCGCGTGCTCGAAAGCGTCCTCGACGAGAATCGCTTCGTCCGGCGCGGGATCTACGTCCGGCCACCGCTCGATGCCTGGCTCATCTCGTGGCGCTCGATCGGATTCCGCGCGATCGCGTTCAAGGCGGCCAATGGGCGTTACCGGCCGGGCGCCAACAACGAGGGCTGGGCCATCTCGAAGATCCCCAACCGCTAGTGGTCGCCAGCGGTCTCAGCGCACCCATCCGCGAGTTGATCGAGCGCCTCGGCCATGCCGACATCATGGTCGGCATTCCCAGCTTCAAGAACGAGGCCACGATCGGCTACGTCGTCCGGGCGGCGCAGGCCGGGCTGGTCCAGTACTTCCCGGACCTGCGCCCGGTCCTGGTCAATTCCGACGCGGGTTCGACCGATGGCACCCAGCGAGTCGTCGCCGAGACCGAGCCGCCGGACTACATCGAGCGGATCCTGCTTGTCCGGCCGACCAACCGGCTGGAGAAGGTCAGCCTGACCTACCCCGAGGTCGAGGGCGTCGGCGGCAAGGGCGCCGCGCTGCGGACGATCTTCGAGATGGCCGCCGCCCTCAACGTCAGCGCCCTCGTCGTCGTCGACTCGGACCTGCGCTCGATCGTTCCGGAGTGGATCGAACTCCTCGCCGGGCCGATCCTCAAGGGCGGCTATGACTTCGTGGCGCCGCTCTACGCGCGCTACAAGTACGACGGGACGATCACGAACACGGTCACCTACCCGCTCACTCGGGCGCTCTACGGCCATCGGATCCGCCAGCCGATCGGGGGCGACTTCGGTGTATCGGGCGACCTCGTCCGGCACTATCTCGAGCTGGACACCTGGGATGCCGATGTCAGCCGCTTCGGGATCGACATCTGGATGACGACCGAAGCGCTGGCCGGGGGCTTCGCTGTCTGCCAGGCCAGGCTGGGGGCCAAGGTCCACGACCCCAAGGATCCCGGGGCGGACCTCGGCCCGATGTTCCGCCAGGTGGTTGGGACGATCCTGCGGCTGGCGGTCCGGAACCCCGAGCGCTGGCTGGATATCCGCGGCTCGCACGATGTCCCGGCCTACGGCTTCGAACGGATCATCGATCCGCCGCCGCTCGAGGTGAATACCCTCCGGCTCGTCGCCGAGTTCCAGGCCGGATCGGTCGGGATGGCCGACACCTGGGCCGAGATGCTCGCCCCCACCACCCTCGAGACCGTGCTCGAGCTGGCCGGCGAGGCCGGGATCCGCTTCGACCACGCCAGCCGCAGGCTGGGTGTCCATGGGGGTGACACCGGCGCGTCGAGCGGCAGCGGGGCGGCCGGCTCGGGACCGGGCACCCACGAGATGGCCGATGCCCTGGCCGGCTTCCACTTCCCCGATGACGTCTGGTCGCGGGTGATCTACGACCTCGTGGCCGCTGTCGGCCGGATCGAGCGGGCGGCCGGGCCAGCCGCTGCCAGGAAGTCGGCCACGATCGACCGCTACGTGGCGGGCCTGGTGCCGATCTATTTCGGTCGAGTGGCCAGCTTCGTCATCGAGAACCGGGACATCACCACCGACGAGGCGGAGGAGCGGGTCGAGCGCCAGGCGCGTGAGTTCGAGCTGCTCAAGCCGTATCTGATCGAACGCTGGAAGGCCGAGTGAATCGGACCCCGCTGCCGGTCCGGATTCTCATCCCGGTCGCCAACCCGGGCACAGCCGGCGAGCTCGTCCGGATCGGCGCCGCCCTGCTCGAGCCTCGCGCCGGGGAGCTGCGCGCCCTGGGCATCGTCGAGGTCCCCGAGGGCATGCCCCTCTCGGAAGGCGCGACCCGGGCCCGCCATGCGCGACGCCTCCTCCAGCGGGTGCTCGACTACGCGCCCGAGGGGATCCCGATCCATCCCCTCGTCCGGATCGCCCGCCACGCCGCCGAGGGAATCATCGAGGCGGCCGCGGACGAAGAGGCCGACCTCCTGATCTTCGGTTGGGGCGGCCGGCATACGATCAACGCCAACGTCGAGGCGCCCTCGAGCAGCCCCGGGCGGCGGGCCCGCCCATCGCCCGAGTCCGCCTCCGTCGTGTCGCCCACGATCGACCAGGTCGTCCGGGCAGCCCCGTGCGACATCGCCGTGGTCAAGCAGCGCGGGGCAACCGAGATCAAGCGGATCCTCGTGCCGGTCCGGGGTGGTCCGCACGCCGAGCTGGCCCTGACCTTCGCCGACGCGATCGGCACGTACCACGGCGCGACCGTCACGGTCCTCCATGTCGTCCCGCCGGGGATCACCCGGGCCGTCCGGGCGCAGGCCGAGCGGGCCCTGGCCGCATTCGTCAAGCAGCATGTCCACGGCGCCGCCGAGCCACTGGTCCGCGAGGCGGCCAACGTCCGGACGGCGATCCTGCGCGAAGCTGAGCGGGCCGACCTCGTCGTCGTCGGGGCGTCGGCCTCGGCGGCCGAGGGCGGTCCCGACGCCCACCTGTTCGGCTCCCTGCCCGAGGCGATCGCGACGCGCGCCCGGCCAACGGTGGTCGTGGTCAAGACCCGCGAGACGATCGGCCGGCTGATCTTCGAGAAGCTCGCCGAGCGGGCCGAGACACTGGCGGCCGCCGACCGGGCGGCCGAGGAGGCCCGGGCCGTTCCCACCCGGGTGGAGCGCTGGTTCGGCGAGTCCAACTTCCATCATGCCGAGTTCGCCGACTTGCGCCGGCTCGTCCAGCTCAAGGAGAAGCAGGGCCTGACGATCAGCCTGGTCCTGCCGACCCTGAACGAGGAGGCGACGATCGGCCCGATCGTCGCCCGGGCAATCCGGGAGATGATGGGCCGCGTTCCGCTCCTCGACGAGATCCTGGTGATCGACTCCGACTCGACCGACCGGACCTCCGAGATCGCCGAGGCGGAAGGCGCCCGGGTCATCCGCCACTCGGATGTCCTGGGTCGCTACGGCAGCTTCCGGGGCAAGGGCGAGGCGCTCTGGAAAAGCCTCTACGAGACGACCGGCGACATTATCGTGTGGGCCGACACGGACGTCCGGAACTGGCACCCGCGGATGGTCTACGGGACGGTTGGGCCGCTCCTGACCGAGCCTCGACTGCAGTACGTCAAGGGCTACTACCAGCGCCCGATCGTCGAGGCCGGCGTGCTCAAGGAGGGCGGCGGCGGGCGGGTCACCGAGCTCGTGGCGCGGCCGCTCATCAACCTGTTCTATCCCGAGCTGTCGGGCTTCATCCAGCCGCTCGCGGGGGAATACGCCGGCCGGCGGGCGCTGCTCGAGACGATGCCCTTCTTCACCGGCTACGCGGTCGAGATCGGACACCTGATCGATGCCGCCGAGCGGGTCGGGCTGGAAGGCCTGGGCCAGGTGGACCTCGAACGCCGGGTCCATCGCAACCAGGAGCTCGAAGGCCTCAGCCGGATGAGCTTCGTCATCCTCCAGGCGGTGATGAAGCGCCTGGAGGAGCGGCGCAAGGCGCGCCTCTTCGCCGAGTTGGGCTCGACGATGAAGCTGCCCCGGTCCGGCCACGGCCGGCTCGGCCTCGAGGTGATCGAGCTGGCTGACCAGGAGCGCCCACCGATGATCCGGATCCCGGAGTACCTCGAGAAGCGGGCGGGCGAGACGGGCGAGTGACCACGGTCCTGTTCGCACCGGACTCGTTCAAGGGGTCGCTGACATCGGTCGAGGTGGCCCGCTCGCTGGCCGAGGGTTGGCGGCGGGTCCGCCCGGATGATGAGTTGCTGCTGGCACCGCTTGCCGACGGCGGTGAAGGCACGCTTGCGGCGATCGCCGCCGCCGGCGGCTGGAACCAGATGACATCACCCACGGTCGATCCGATCGGGCGGCCGATCGACGGGCCGTGGTTGCGCTCGCTCGACGGCACCCGGGGGGTCGTCGAACTGGCCAGCGCATCAGGACTGTCGCGTCTTGGGCCGGACGAGCGCGATCCGCTGGGGGCCACGACCGTCGGTACCGGCCTCCTGCTGCGGGCCGTCCTGGACGCGGGTCCGCGCCGGATCGTGCTGGGGATCGGTGGCAGCGCCACGACCGACGGAGGGGCCGGGATCCTCGATGCGCTCGGAGGCTGGGTCGAGCCGCAGCGGATCGACCTGGCCGGCCTCGACACGCGGCTGGCCAGCCTGGACCTGCTCGTCGCCTGCGACGTGACCAACCCACTTCTCGGCCCGACCGGTGCGGCCGCCACCTACGGTCCCCAGAAGGGCGCCAGCCCGAGCGACGTCGCGACGCTTGACCAGCGACTCGCCCGCTACGCCGACCTGCTCGAGGCGGCCAGCGGCCGGCGCGAGCGAGACACGCCGGGCGCCGGCGCGGCCGGCGGGGTCGGCTTCGTGCTGCTCTGCCTGACCGAACGG
Organism: Chloroflexota bacterium; assembly: GCA_017881915.1. Taxonomy (GTDB): domain Bacteria; phylum Chloroflexota; class Limnocylindria; order Limnocylindrales; family CSP1-4; genus Palsa-1033. The sequence continues at coordinate 8,533 of JADGQK010000032.1, forward strand.
TTCCAGACCCTTTCACTCGAATCGGGCGTGGACCTGGTGGCCGGCGAGGTCGACCTCGATGCGAAGCTCGCCCGCGCCGACCTGGTGATCACGGGCGAAGGCCGGATCGACGCCCAGACCGCGTTCGGGAAGACCGCCCTCGGGGTCGCCCGGCGAGCCCAGGCCGCTGGAGTCCGCTGCATTGCCGTGGGCGGGGGCGTTGAGCCGGCCGGTATCGCCGCGCTCGCCCCGCTCGGGGTCGAGGTGATCCCGGTCCACGAGCGCGCGCTGCCGCTGGCCGAGGCGATGGCCGCCGGTGCCGCGCCGCTGATTACCTGTGGCGAGCGACTGGCTCGCGGGGCGACATGGCTCGGGGCCTGACGGCCGGGGCCGAGGCACGGGCCGGGGCCGGGGGCAAGGCCACGGCCCTGGCGGCCGGGGCACGGGCTCGGCCGATCGCGAAGCGGCGGCGGCGGAAGCCGGCCGACCCGGCTCGATCATGGGCGAAACGGCTGGCCCGGACCCGGCCCGATCTCGTCGCCGACGTCCTGGAGGGACTCGCTGCCACCTACGGTCGGCCGACCTGGCAGCGCCGCCTCGGGCCGACCAGCGAGCTCATCCTCACGATCCTCACCCAGAACAGCGCCGATACGAACGCCGAGCGCGCCTTCGAGTCGCTACGCCGGGCCTTTCCGTCGACCGAGAGGCCCGAGTCGCACGAGGCTGGCCACGGCTGGGGCGGCGCGGGCCTGTCGGAGGGACCGCCGCCGGATTGGCTGGCCGTTGAGCAGGCACCGCTGGCCGAGCTCGTCGAGGCGATCCGACCGGGTGGTCTCGCCCAGCAGAAGGCGCCCCGGATCCAGGCTGCCCTGCGCCTCATCCGGGCCGAGCGGGGCGACCACTCGCTGGAGTTCCTGGGCAAGATGCCTGCCCTCGAGGCTCGGGACTGGCTCACCAGGATCGATGGGGTCGGCCGCAAGACAGCCTCGGTCCTGCTCCTGTTCTCGTTCGGGACGCCCCTCATGCCGGTCGATCGCCACGTCGAGCGGGTCGGCTGGCGAGTCGGCCTGATCCCGCCCAGGGCGAATGCCGACGACGCCCACGAGCTCTACCTGGCGCTGCTCGAGCCGGACCAGATGTACGAGGCCCACGTCAACCTGATCACCCATGGCCGGCAGATCTGTCACGCCCGCAAGCCGGAATGCGGCCGTTGCCCGATTGCCTCGCGCTGCCGCTACGTGGACCGGAAGGCGCCCTGACCTCGAGCCCGATCCTGGGGTCCTTCCCGGCCCCGGTTCGCATCGGAACCAGCCTGGCATAGTCCGTTCGGGCTGTGTCGGGGGCCAATTCGGCGCTGCTATTCTCGGCCGATGGTGAGTAGCGGCCCAAACGGGCTCCCGGTTGCGCCCCGGATCCTGGTCGTCGACGACGATCCGAATCTGCTGGTCGTCCTGGCCGATCAGCTCCGCGCTGATGGTTTCGAGGTCTCGACCGCGCGCGACGGCGTCGAGGCGATGCGCCGGCTCGAGCACGCCTGGCCGGATCTCCTCGTGATCGACATGATGATGCCCCGAATGGATGGCCTGACCCTGGCCCGCGAGATCAAGGACCGGGCCGACCTGCCGATCATCGTCCTGACCGCGATCGACACCGGCGACAACAAAGCGGACCTACTCGAGGAGGTGGCCGAGGACTACGTCACCAAGCCCTACCACTACCCCGAGCTCCGGGCCCGGATCAACCGGGTGCTCAGGCGCCTGGGTGACAAGGTGCCCCGCCAGAGCCTGGTCCTCGGTCCGAAGCTCATCCTGGAGCTCCACCGCCGCGAGGCGATCGTGGCTGGTCATCCAGTCGCCCTGACCCCGACCGAATCACGCCTGCTCTACGCGCTGGCCGCCAACCTGGGCAACACCGTCACGACGGAGACACTCCTCGTCCGGGGCTGGGCCGAGACCGAGGATGCGGATCCGTCGTACGTCTGGGTGACGATCCGCCGCCTGCGCCAGAAGGTGGAGCCTGATCCCAACCGACCGATTCACCTGCTGACCGTGCGCGGCGTCGGTTATCGGCTGGTCGCCCTGGAGGCGGCCGACAGCGAATGACAGCAGCAGGCCAGCCCGACCCGGCGCCGGCCGAGCCCGGGTTGGACGGAACGTCGGCCGGCAGCTCGGTCAGCGGGGCCCCGGCCCCAGCCGAACCCGGGCCGTTTGCGCCGCCGGTCCACGAGCGGACGATCCCGGCTCCGACCTTCGGCGCGGGGATCGGCTTCCGGACCCGGCTCACGTTCGCCCTGATCGCGGCGGCGGTCATTCCGCTGGCCGTCTTCGGCCTGCTCCTCGTTGCTGCCCTGCGCCTGCCCGACCCGATCTCGACCGTGCCCCGCCTGTTGCTCCTGTTCGTGGCCCTTGTCGCGCTGATCGCGGTCCTCGTTGCCTACCTCCTGGCGGCCGACCTGACTGCGCCGCTGCGGGCGATCGCCGCTGCAGTCGATCGAGTCTCTGCCGGCGACCTGTCGACACCGATCACCGTCGGCGGGGATGACGAGCTGTCTCGCCTCGCCGAAAGCCACAATCGCCTGGCCGGGGCGCTGGAGCGTCGAAATCGCGAGCTCGGCCGGATCCTCGCGGCGATCGAGCATGCCTCGCCGCGCGACGGTGTCGAGTTCCTCCTGGGGCGCGCGTCCGAGGACGCCCGGGCGGCGTTCGGCATGATCGAGGCGATCATCCTGCTGGTGGATCCGGCCACGATCGACGAGGAGGAGACGATCCCGGGCGAGCCCCGGCCGGTGCGGGCCGAGCTGCGGGCCGGCGACGAACGACTCGGCTTGATCATCGGCCACCTGCCGGCGACGCGGGCCTGGGAACCGGCCGACCAGAACCTGCTCGAGCTGTTCGCGGCCGAGATCGGTGTGGCCGTGCGCAATGCCCAGCTCTTCCAGCGGGTGACCTCCCAGAACGCCCAGTTGCTCGAGCTCGACGCGGCGAAGGACGACTTCCTGCGCGGGGTCAGCCACAACCTGCAGACACCCCTGACCAGCATCCGGGCGTTTGCCGAGCAGCTCGGCGAGGAGCGCGCTGATCGGCGCCTGTCGATCATCACCGAACAGGCGGAACGGCTGTCCCGGATGGTCCGCCAGCTCCTCACCGTGACCCGCCTCGAGTCGGGCGCCCTCCGACCGCAGGCCGAGGTCCTGGGCCTGGCGGCTCGTGTCCGGCGCGCGTGGGAGGCCCTCGCCGTCAATGATGTGCCCTTCACGATCGATGACCGATCAGGCGGCTGGCTGGCTGTGGCCGATGCCGACCAGCTCGACCAGGTCCTGTGGGCGCTCCTCGACAACGCCGTCAAGTACGGCAGGCGCGAGCCGATCGTGGTCGAGATCGCCGTCGACGAGGCGCTCGGCCGGCTCAACCTGACGATCATCGACCATGGCCCAGGCGTTGCCGAGGGTGACCGGGCCCGTCTGTTCGACCGCTTCGAACGGGGCACCGGCGCGAACGCCGAGGACGGCAGCGGCCTGGGCCTGTACGTGTCGCGCGAGCTGTGCCGGGCGATGAACGGCGACCTCGTCGTGGAACCGCTCCGGGCCGGCACCGGCGCCGTCTTCACGGTCTCCCTCCCCGGCGAGGCCCCGCTCGAGAGCTGAGGGTTCGTTGCCTGGGCCCGACCCCCGGGAGATGTGGCCGGGCCCGTTGCAGCGTCGCCGCGGTCCGACCTGCAGCGCGCCGCGGTCCGACCTGCATCAGACGAATGAGATCGACGCGTTTCGGGCCGAACTCGTCGTTCTTCTGCGCCAGATGCCGAATAGCGACCCGAATCTGCATGAGATGCCGGAAGACCACGAGGTTGATCGGTAACCTCGTCGTTGGCATTCACCGGATGCAGGATCGACCGAGACCGTCTCGCGCCGCCCGCACATCGTCTCGCGCCGCCCACACATCGCCCGGGGCCGCCGCGTCCGCCGCGTCCGCTCCGATCCCTTTGGCTCCTGGCTCTGTGGCATCCTCCACGCATGACCCGCCTGCCCGTTGCCCTGATTCAGCTCGATGCGGGGACCGATCCCGAGGCGAATGTCCGGGACGCAGTCCGGCTCGCCGATCGAGCCGCGGCCGAGGGAGCGCGGTTCATCGCGCTGCCCGAGTACCTCCAGTACCGCGGCTCGGACGATGGCTACCGAGCGTCCGCCCGACCCATTCCCGGCCCGTTCAGCGCCGCCTTCGGCGCAGTTGCGCGTGAACGCAAGGTCTGGATCCTGGCCGGCAGCCTGGCCGAGTCGGGTCCAGCCGATCGGCCCTATAACACGAGCATCCTCATCGATCCGACCGGGGCGATCGCCGCGACCTACCGCAAGATCCACCTGTTCGACGTGGCGATCCAGGACGGCCCGGTCGATCGCGAGTCGGACCGGGTCACCGCCGGCGACCGGGCCGTCCTGGCTGACATCGAAGGGACCCGACTCGGGCTGTCGATCTGTTACGACCTGCGCTTCCCCGAGCTGTACCGGGCGCTCGCAGCGGCCGGTGCCGAGATCCTGGCCGTGCCGGCCAACTTCCTGGAGCGAACCGGGCGCGACCACTGGGAGGTGCTCCTCCGGGCCCGGGCGATCGAGAACGCCGCGTACGTGATCGCACCCGCCCAGATCGGCGGTCCGCCCAGGGTGCCGGCCCATGGGCGCTCGATGGTGATCGATCCCTGGGGCACCGTGATCGCCCAGGCCCCCGACGAGGTTGCGATCATCCACGCCGAGCTGGACCTCGACCGGGTCGCCTCGATCCGCCGCCAGATCCCCGTCCTGGCGAATCGCCGTCCCGACGCGGTCGCGCAGGTCGACGGCCGGTAGGTCGACGGCCGACAGGTCGGACCTCATACGGCGAGCAGTCGTTGGCGCAGTTCCCGGGGCCGGCCTCCTGCTTCGGCTAGTGCGGCTTCGGGAGGCGCTGCAGGGCGAGCACGGAGTAGGCGGCTGCCCCCGCGGCCGTCAGGGTGAAGGCGATCGTGCCGGCCTGCAGTTCTGCGCTGGAACCGAAGATCGCCAGGGCGCCGAGCGCGGTCGAGATGACGGCGAGGACGAGCGAGGCAAGCAGCGTCCGTCGAGTCGGCATGCGCGCGAGCAGCAGGAGGGCGAGGACGACGGCGCCGACCGTCCAGGGTCCAAGGATGAAGATGGTCGGGGCGGACAGTGTGACCGCCGCGAATGACAGGAGCCCGAGGACACCAGCCAGGAACAGCCACAGGCACCCGGCGCCCGCGGCCACCAACCGAACGTGACGATCTGGTTCGGGCAGGTCCTCACCAGCGGGGTCGGCCCCTTCAGCCCAGCGTTCCTCGAACTCGGCCGCGCTGATCCGCTGGCCATCCCGCGGATCAACCGGGTAGGCGTTGAAGTAACCGTTGGTGCCGTGCCGGAAGCGGCGATCGGGAAAGCGGTGGACGACCTGGCCGCGCCTGTTGATGGCGAGCTCTCGGCGCGGGAAGCCGTTCTCCTTCAGGTCGACGAACATCTCGGTGCCGCGCTCGAAGCCCGACTTGCCCCAGCCATCCAGGGAGATTCGGAGAAAGGTGGCCTGCGCTGGATCATCCATACACGCCAACCGTACAGACTTCGGCAAGTCCCCCGCGGATTCGATCGTCCTGCTGCCAGCGATGGCCGGCGGCTGCTGCGCCGACCGCACGACAACGACAGCCAGCGGATCGACGCCCGGTTTCCGCGGCCGATGCGCTATGGCAGGGCCTCGCGCGGGGACGGCGCATGGCGGCTAGTCGGGCGATCGGGCAGGCGCCTCCACGGCGGGCGCGCCGCCATCGGTGGACTCCCACGACACCGGCTCACGCGGGGTGCCATCCACGACCAGCCGGAAGACATCGGGCCGGGCGTAGTGGCCAACGACGTCGAGATCGAACTTGCCCCGGGCGATCTGGCCGAGATCCAGGTCCGCCGTGAGGATCGCCTCGCCGTCCCGCGCCGGGCCGACGAGGACCTGGCCGAGCGGGTCGACGATGCAGCTTCCGCCGCTGATCAGGACCGCGTCGCCGCCGGTGGCCTGGACCGGGTAGTCGGCCGGATAGTCCGAGCGGCGCGCGAACTGGTTGGCCGAGAGCACGAAGCAGCGCCCTTCGAGCGCGATGTGGCGCATCGTCGGGAGCCACGTCTCCCGATCGTCGACCGTCGGGGCGCAATACAGCTCGATCCCCTGGCCGTACATCGCCAGGCGCAACTGAGGCATGTAGTTCTCCCAGCAGATGACCGCCCCGATCCGACCGAGCGATGTCGTCAGGACGGGGATCGTCGAACCGTCGCCAAAGCCCCAGATGAGCCGCTCCGACCCCGTCGGCATGAGCTTCCGGTGCTTGCCCAGCAGCCCGCCGTCGGGCCCGAGGAAGAGCACCGTGCAATAGAGGGTGCCGGTGGCTCGCTCGATCACCCCGATCACGAGGTGGACCGCGTTGGCGCGGGCGATCCCGGAGAGGCGTTCAACGGCCGGCCCTGGGACATCGACGCCGCTTTCGTGGTACCGCCGGAACCACTCGCGACCGTCTGCCGACCGGGAGCCGACGACGGCGCCGAAGTCGGCGCCCTTGGGGTACCCCGAGACAAACGCCTCGGGAAACACGACGAGCTGGGCGCGGTCGGCCGCCGCTTCGGCGGTCAGCTGTTCCACGCGGTCGAGGGTGCGCTCACGATCGAAGCCCACGGGAGCAGCCTGGACGACCGCAGCCCGGACGACCCGGGCCTCCGATCCTCGCTCCATCGCCTGCCTACCTCTGCGTTGCGCCGACCTGCACTATCGTCGAAACCGAACGCCAGCGTGGAGCGGTCGCCCGAGCCCGGCGCCCGGAAACGACCGACGGCGCGCCCGGAAGGCCTGGCTCAACCTGATTCATGTCGATTAGTCGTGCCCATGCTCTTGGGCAAGGAATCCGCTGCCGGGCAGGCCCGCGGCCTGGCAAGCCTGCGCGATCCACGCACACGTCGGCATGCTTGTCTCGCAAACGAGACTCAGATTGGCCTCGGATCGTCCTTAGCAGCACACCCATTGATATCTGGCACGAACGCTGGTGGGCGGCACGGGTCCTGCTGGCCGCAGCGCGCAACGCCGGAAACCCGACCGAGCGCCCGGCGCCAGCGTCAAGGCAACGGGCGCCAGGCCCGTCCGAGCATGAACGCGAGGGTCGCGCACAGGGCGCTGAAGGCGACGAAGCCGACGCCGATCTCCAGCACCTCGTGCCTGGTGATGAGATTCGTCGGCAGGCCCTGGAAGACGCCTTCGAGCTGGTCGGCGCTCTCGGCCGGATAGTACGTGCCGCCGGTGACGTCGGCGACCTGCTTGAGCGTGGCCTCGTCGATCCCCCGCCGGAACGGTGTGTTCGGGTTGCCGAAACCACCACCGCCGCCCTGGCCACCGCCGCCGAAGCCGCCGCCCTGCGCGCCGCCGGGCTCGCGCCCGACGAGGTTCGGGGCGCAGGCGGGATCGAAGGATCCGCCGTTGGCCGTCCCGAAGCCGATCGTGTAGACACGCACGCCGCGATCGGCGGCCTGCTGGGCCGCTGCGACCGGCAGGGGCCCGGCGTTGCTCGAGCCGTCGGTCAGCAGGACGATGATCTCCGGCGCGTAGTCGCCCTTGGGCACGGGCGTCGGAGCCACCCCTGGTGACGTATCCGACTGGCTCTTGGCGACGTTCGGGTCGATCTCCGCGATCGCGTCGATCGCCGCGAGGATCCCGCTGCCCACGGCCGTCCGCCGGCCCGTCTGGAGACTGCGCAGCGCGTCGAAGAGGAGCTGTCGATCGGTCGTCGGCGCCTGGACGATTTCGGCAAACCCGGAGAATGCCACGATCCCGATCCGGGCCGACGACCCCTGGCTCTGGATGAAGTTGGCCGCGGCGGTCTCGGCCGCCTCGATCCGGCTGGGCGGAACGTCGCTCGAACACATGCTCCCGGACACATCGATGGCGAGCACGATCGTCGTCTCGTTCGTGGGCACGCTGGCGATGACGACCGGCCGGGCAACGGCGACGGCCAGGGAGGCGAGGGCCAGCGCAAACAGGGCAAACGGCAGGTGGCGTCGAATGAACGACGAGCCCGGGAGCGCGTCGCGGATGAGGATCAGGCTCGAGTAGCGGACCGCCTCCGGACGTCGCCGGCGCTGGCCGCGGACGTAGAGCAGGACGAGCAGCGGCACGAGCCCGATCAGGAGCAGGAAGCCCGGCCACAGGAACTCCATCAGGGCCGCCCTCCGGTCGACGCCCGCCACAGCGCGTTGTTCATGGCAGCCGGCCCAGCCAGGCCAGGGAGGCGATCGCCCCGAGAGCGAAGAGGAGGATGCCCCCACCGGCGAAGAGCGCCGTGACCTCGATCAGCTGGGGTTTGACGACGAGCCGGCTGCCGAGGTCGCTGTAGATCCGGGTCAGGGCCTGCTCATCCGCGGCCGCGTAGTAGCTGCCGCCGGTGACCTGGGAGATCTGCTGCAAGGTCGACGCGTCGAGCTGGGTGTGGACCTTGAAGCCGTTGACCGTGAGTGTCGTCCCGGCCGCGCTGCCGATCCCGACCGTGTCGATCCGCACGCCGCGATCCGCAGCCGCCTGGGTCGCGGCCGTCGGGTCGGGCGGCTGGGTGTTCTCGCCGTCGGTGAGCAGGATGATGACCGCCGAGCTGTCCGATCCGGGCGGGACGGGCGCCGGGGACACCGACGGCGCCGGCGTCCGGTTGCTGTAGTAGTTCGTCGCCGGCGGGTTCTCGGCCAGGGCGATCGTGGCGAGCGACGCGCTGATGCCCTGGGCCAGCGAGGTGCCCTGCTGGGGGGCCAGCCGCTTGATCGCCGCGAGCACGGCGGCCTGATCGTCGGTCGGCGCCTGGACCGACAGGCCGGCATTGCTGAAGGCAACCACGCCGATCACGACGCCGGCCGGCTGGTTCTGCACGAAGGCCGTCGTGGCCGCCTTGGCCGCCTCCATCCGGGTGGGCTTCAGGTCGTCGGCGGCCATGCTGCCCGACACGTCGAAGGCGAGGACGACCGTGCCCTCCTGGCGCGGCAGGTTGACGCTCGCCTGCGGCCGGGCGAGGGCGACCAGCAGGACCGCCAGTCCGGCCACGAACAGGACACTCGGAATCTGGGCCCGCAGGCGAACCCGGCGCCGAAGCGGGGCCCGGCCCAGGCCGAGGCCCACCTTGATCAGCGCCCGCCGGCGCCGCGTCTCGAGGACGCGATAGAGCACGATGCCGAGCGGCAGGAGGATGAGCGACAGGAGCAGCTGCGGCCAGAGGAACGTCATGGCTACGTCCTGCGCCGTCGCCGGCGGAGCATTGCCATGCGGACGATCGCGCGCACGAGATCGTCATCCGTCGACAGCGAGACCGCCTCGACGCCGGCCCGCCGGAACGCCTCGCCGATCGCCTCCTCGCGCGAGCTCGCCGCCTCCTGGAAGCGGCGCCGGAAGTTCGCGTTGCCGGTGTCGACGTAGAGCTGCTCGCCGGTCTCGGCGTCTTCCATGATGATCGGGCCAACGTCGGGCAGGTCGGTCTCACGCGGGTCGATCAGGCGCACCGCCAGGACCTCGTGGCGGCGCTGGAGCAGCTCCAGCGAGCGATCCCAGCCGGGCGCGCTGATGAAGTCGGAGACGATCACGACCAGCGAGCGCCGCTTGATCGCCTGGTTCGCCGCATCGAGCAGGGGCCGCAGGTCAGTCAGCGGGGCGCCCCCCAGCCGGGGCTGGCCGAGGAGGTCCTGGACGAGCCGGAGGACCTGGTCTCGCCCGCCGCGGGCCGGGAGCGTGTGTTCGACCCGGCTGCCGTAGAAGACGGCGCCGACCCGGTTGCCGCGCCGGGTGAGCAGCCGGGCGAGCGTGGTCACGAAGTCGATCAGGACGGTCCGCTTCTGGCGATCCGTGTCGACTGTCCCGAAATCGACCGAAGGGCTCAGGTCGAGCAGGAACCAGGCCGTGATCTCGCGATCCTCGTGGTACTCGCGGACGTAGGGCGTATCCATCCGCGCGGTGACGTTCCAGTCGATGTAGCGCACGTCGTCGCCGGGTTGGTACTCGCGCAGCGCGGCGAAGTCGACCCCGTTGCCATGGAACAGGCTCCGGTAGTCGCCCTGGAGCAGGCCATCCAGCCGGCGGATGACCTGCCAGTCGAGGCGCTGGAGGATGCGCTCAGGCGCTGACGCGGCCGTTGGTCGGCTCCCGCAGTGGCACGACGGGCACCGGCACGCGGCCGAGGACCGTCGAGAGGATGGCGTCGCTCGTGACGTTGTCGGAGAGTGCCTCGAACGAGAGCACGAGGCGGTGGCGGATCACGTCGCGGGCCATGTCGATCACGTCCTGGGGCAGGGCGTAGTCGCGACCACGGACGAAGGCCAGGGCGCGGGCCGTGAGGATCAGGTTGATCGATGCCCGCGGGCTGGCTCCGTAGGTGATGTAGCGGGCGATCTCGGGCATGCCGTGCGCGCCCGGCGCCCGGGTGGCCGTAGCCAGCCGGACCGCGTACTGGTTCAGGGCCGGGTCCACGTAGACCAGGTCGGCCATCCGCTGGAGCTCGAGCAGGTCGGCGGTCGAGAGCACCTCCTGGACCGACTCGGCCGGCGAAGTCTGGCGCTCGACGATGACGAACTCCTCGGTTGGGCTCGGGTAGCCGACGAGGACCTTGAGCATGAACCGGTCGACCTGCGCCTCGGGCAAGGCGTAGGTGCCCTCGGTCTCGATCGGGTTCTGGGTGGCCATCACGAGGAACGGCTGGGGGACCTTGTGGGTCTCGTGGCCGATCGTCACCTGGCGTTCCTGCATCACCTCGAGGAGCGCGCTCTGGACCTTGGCCGGGGCGCGGTTGATCTCGTCGGCGAGGAGCAGGTTCGTGAAGACCGGGCCGAGGGACGTGTTGAAGTCGCCGGTCTTCTGGTTGTAGATGCGGGTGCCGACAAGGTCGGCCGGGACCAGGTCGGGCGTGAACTGGATCCGCTTGAAGTCGCCGCCGATCGCCTCGGCCAGCGTCTTGATGGCCATTGTCTTGGCCAGGCCGGGCACACCTTCGACGAGCAGGTGGCCCCGGGCGAGGAGCGCCACGACCATCGCCTCGAGCAGGTGGTCCTGGCCGACGATGACCTTCTTGACCTCGTAGAGCAGGCGCTCCATCGCCGCGTTGGGCTTGGTGCCTGCCTCGCGCACAGCTGTCATCCGCTCTCCTTCTCCTCGTTCAGTACTGGGGCAGGCCGGCTGCGCCGCCGGCAACGTCGATGGGCACGGCCAGTCCGATCCCGATGAACACGTCCTGCTTGGTCGGGTTGACCAGGCCGGTGACGATGCCGATGACCTGGCCGTCGCGGTTGAGCAGGGGCCCACCCGAATTACCGGGATTGATCGCCGCATCGACCTGGATCAATCCGTGGAGGACCTGGGTGCTGTTCGGGACCTGGAACGTACGGCCGAGTCCGGACACGACACCAGCGCTGAGCGAGTCGACCAGCCCGAACGGGTGGCCGACCACGTACGCCTCGCTACCGACCTCGACCGAGTTCGGGTTGCCGAGCGTCGCCGGCACGACCGTTGCCGGCAGGGCGCTCGGCTGGAGGACGGCGATGTCGTTGGCCGGCTGGCTCGTCGTGACGATCCCGGTCGCGGTGCTTCCGTCGGCGAACGTGAGCTTGATCGACGTTGCACCGGTGACGACGTGAAGCGCGGTCAGGATGTCACCGCCGGCATCGACCACGACGCCCGTGCCCAGGCCGGACTGGGCTTTGCCCTGGGCGTCGAGGCTCGTCGTCTGGACGGCAACGAGCGATGGGGCAACGTCGGCGTAGACGAGCTGCGAGAAGGCCGGTCCGGGCGTCGCCGAGGCGAGCGCCTCCTGGACGCCTTGCTGGACGTCGGCCGATGTGAGCGGCTTCGAGCCAGGGAAGAGCGCGCTGTAGAGCATGATCGCGAGGAACGTGGCCAGGACGCCCCCCACGAACGGGGTGCCCCGCCGGACCCGGGCTGCGAGCCGGGCCGTACGCCGGAGACGTCCCGATTCCGGGGGGCGAGCCGATTCGTCGATCTGATCGGTCATGAGGCGGAGCAAGCTCCCGTCCGTCTGGTCAGTCGCGCCGGGGCTCGACCGGCTGGCCTAAGGCTGCCCGAATTATCCATTCGGCGTCTGACAGGAGCCTGACGAGTGGCTCAGGCCTCGGCGACGGCCGATTCGTACCGGTTCCGGTCGGTTCGGGCGGCGAAGTTGACAACTGCCGCCACGAGCCGCCGTATGGTCGGAATCGGCACGACTTCCTCTGTTCCGGCTCCGCATTGCAGCTGATCGTGCTCGGCCTCGAGCGTCGGCCGGCGGCTCGAGCGTGTTGCGGGAGCCCGACCGACCATAGCGCCGCTGGTGGCGGAAAATGACAACGACGACAGACCGTGCCCACAGGCAGCCACCTCGCCCTGGCGACCTTCCTAGTAGACCTCGTCGTGCGATCCCAGGTTGACGAGGAATGCTTCGTCGCCTTCCCAGCGGAACAGAACGCGAAGGTCGTCGTCAACGCTGAACGCCCAGTACTCAGCCAGGTCGCCCTTGAGCTTATGAAGCCTCAGGAGCGGGTCGCCCGGGTCGGCCGCGAACCGGCGGAGAACGGCCCGAAGCATGGACGCCTGGGGTTCTCGGAGCTTCCTGGCCCTGCGCAGGAACCGGCTCGACGCCGACAGGCGCACCTCAGGCCTTGAGCTCGTCGATCAAGTGCTCGATGTCGTCGAAGGTTCGCGAACCGCCCGCCGCATACTCAGCCTCTGCCTCACGGACCTCGGTCAGAAAGAGGGCCCGGCGAAGCGCGCTGAGCTCGGCCTGGTCGTGCTCATAGCGCTCCGGGTTGACGATGTAAGCCGCGCGCCGCGACCGCTGGAGGACGACCATGGGCTCGTCACTCGCCTGGACGTCTGCAAGGACGTCGGCCGCGTGCTGGCGCAGTTCGCTGATCGCAATGGTCTTCATACGTTCCAGAGTACGTTCCAACGTACAAATGTCAACCGCGCAGGTAGCCCGATCCTGACCGAGGCGCTCGGCTAGTCCGATCCGGCTCTTCCTGAATCGTTCTTTGAACCATCCTGATGGGAATCCCGCCAATACAGTGACCACCGGCCTGCACCGGTGGTCACTGGACGAAGGTGAGGGATCGTGGCGAAGTCGGACCTGGTGCGACTGGCAAGGGATGGGGATCGAGACGCGTTCGACCTCCTCATGACCGCGGTCATCGACCACCTGTACCGGATCGCCCGCCTGATCCTGCGGGACTTCGACAGCGCGGAGGACGCCGTACAGGAGGCGCTCGTCCGATGCTGGCGTGACCTTCCTGCGCTCCGGGATCCGGACCGCTTCGATGCCTGGTTGAACCGGCTGCTGCTGCACTCGGTCACCGACGAGGCTCGGAACCGGCGCCGCTCCGGGGCGAACGTCAGGATCCTTCGAATCGAACCTTCCCAGCCGGATGGTGCAGGTGCGCTCGCCGACCGGGACGAACTGGCCCGCGTCTTCAACCGACTGTCGCTCGAGCATCGGACGATCGTCGTCCTCCATCACTACCTCGGACTGACCGTGGACGAGGCCGCCACGACGATCGGCATCCCGGTCGGCACGGCCAAGTCGCGCCTGCACTATGCAACCGAGGCTCTGCGTGCCGCACTCGAGGCGGACGCGCGGAGCAGCTCGGTCGGAAAGGTCCTCGCATGACTGCCCGACCCGATCCAGACCCCGTGATCGCGGCCTGGCTCCACGACGAAGCCCCGGAACGCGCGCCGGAGCGCTTGCTCACGGCGTCCCGAGACCGGATCCAATCGACCAATCAGCGCCGCGCCTGGTGGCCGGCGTGGAGGCTGCAACACATGAACACCCGCTTCCGCCTGGGCGGCGCACTGGCGGCGATTGCCGTCATCGTCGTGCTCGGCTTCGTTCTTATCCCAAGACCCACGAACAACGGCGGGCCGGTCCCGACGCCGCTCCCGAGCGCCAGCCCGAACCCCAGCCCAAGCCCGGCGGCGAGTTCGACGCCCGCCCCGTCGCAAGCGGTCATTCTCCCGGGGCAGCTCTGCTCGGCAACCGACTGCCTGACCGGCACGCTCGAGGCTGGGACGTACTCGTTCGACGCAGGGTCCTTGACCCCAGGAAAGCTCACCTTCACGGTTCCGGCCGGGTGGACAACCAACAACCAGGGGTTCGTCCGGAAGAATCTCGATCTACAGCAACCAACCGGGATTGCGACCGATGACTCGCCGAACGAAGTGGTTTTCGTGACCTTCTTCGTGACCGACACCTACACCGACGCGTGCCACTGGCAGGGCTCGATGGTCAGTGCCGGAACGACCGTCGATCAGCTCACGAACCTGCTGGTGGCCCAGAGGAACCGGGTCGCAAGGACTCCGACCAATGTCACCGTTGGCGGTTTCCCGGCCAAACAGGTTGCGTTGACCGTGCCAGCCAGCCTCGACCTGACGAAGTGCGACAGCGGAGTGGTCCATGTCTGGCCCGGCCCGGGCGGGGACAACAGTGGGGGCCTGTGCTGCGCAGCAGCGGGCTCGACCGATGTCGTCGACGTCGTCAATGTCGTCGGTCATACGTTCGTCGTCGTTGCTCGCCACGCGGCGGGAGCCTCACCTGCCGACCTAGCCGAGCTCAACGCCATGGTGGCCTCGATCAAGATCGCCGCACCGCCGGCCAGTCCGGCACCATCCGGGGCATCGCCGCTCCCATCCGGCACAACGCCATCCCCCTGAACAGACCGATGACGGGCCGTCGGTTGATCCCGAGGGCCCGCCTCGGATCCCCTGCCATCGCGCTCCAGCCAGCTCTTGACGCCCGACTGACTATACGTATACTCCCACGTATAGTTAGCCCAGGCGACGGGAGTTACGATGTCCACGTGCCGAACAAGACGATCTACGTCTCCGATGGCGATCTTCCGATCTACGACCGCGCCCAGGCAGTCGCCGGGGGCAATCTCTCCGCTGCGATTGCCAAGGCCCTCCGGCGCTATGTCGACGTGGAAGAGGGTCGACGCGAAGGGTTCGACGAGATCACCGTTCGCGTCGGCCCCGGCGGCCGAAAGGTGCGGTTCAGCGGCGTGCTCCTCGGCGAGTGGGCCAACTCGAGCTCGAGCTCGAGCCGGTGGGAGGTCTTCCGCGTCTATCGGGGTCGGACCGGAAAGTTCGTCCTCCACACGGATCGGACGGCCGAGTACACCGCGATCGACGCCGAGGGCAAGCCGGCTGGATGGCGCGGCTACCTGGGCCTGGGCAACGTCAGCTACAGCAGCAGGCCGGCCGAATCGACCCTCGAGGTCTTCGACTCCCTCGACCAGCTCCGGGACAGGATCCCGCCCCAGCTATACGACATGGTGGCCGGCTCGGCCGACCGACCGGCGGTCGAGAACCTGGACATCTAGCCCCGACGATCGGGGCGGGCGGCGACTTCCGGTCGCCCCGTCCGGAACCCGGCGATCCCCCGACGGCAGAGCACGGCAGCGCACTGCCATGCGCACGGCGATCGTCGACGGGGCGTGAATGGACCAGCTCACCCACGCCGGCCTCGATGCATGCGTGCGGACCGGTCGAACGTGACCGCGGGATAGGGAGACAGAAAGCATGGACGAGACGAGCCTGGCGATCCAGGTCCATGGATTGCAGAAGTCCTATGGGAAGCTGCGGGTGCTCAAGGGAGTGGACTTCGACGTGGCGCGCGGAAGCATCTTCGCGCTGCTCGGCTCCAACGGCGCGGGCAAGACCACGATCGTGAGGATCCTCAGCACCCTGCTCAAGCCCGATGACGGCACGGCGCGCGTCGACGGATTCGATGTCCTGTCACAGCCGGCGCGGGTACGCGAGTCGATCAGCCTGACCGGTCAATTCGCGGCGGTGGACGAGATCCTCACCGGCCGGGAGAACCTGGTCATGATTGCCGAACTACGGCACGTGAAGGGCACGGGCGCGGTGGCCGACGAACTGCTCGAGCGCTTCGGCCTCGCCGAGGCGGGCGGGCGCCGGGTGTCGACCTACTCCGGCGGCATGCGCCGTCGCCTCGACATCGCCATGAGCCTGATCGGCAGCCCGCGGATCATCTTCCTCGACGAGCCGACCAACGGCCTCGACCCGGAGGGCCGGATCGACGTGTGGCAGGTGGTCCAGGGCCTCGCGGACGGCGGCACGACCGTGCTCCTCACGACTCAGTACCTCGACGAGGCCGAGAAGCTTGCCGACCGAATCGCGATCCTGCACGACGGCACGATCATCGTGTCCGGCACGCTCGAGGAGCTGAGGAAGCTGGTCCCGCCCGCGAAAGTCGAATACGTCGAGCGGCAGCCCACCCTGGAGGAGATCTTCCTGGCGATCGTCGGAAGGGACAAGAAGGAACAACGATGAACACGCAGTTCTTCAGCGACACGACCGTGATGACCCGGCGCTCCCTGCGGCACATCTCGCGCAGCATGGACACGATCATCACGGTGACGATCATGCCAATCGCCATGATGCTGCTGTTCGTCTACGTGCTCGGCGGCGCCATCCAGGCCGGCACCGACAACTATGTGAACTACCTGCTGCCCGGCATCCTGCTCATCGCGATCGCCAGCGGCATCTCGTATACCGCCTACCGCCTGTTCATCGACCTCCAGAGCGGCATCTTCGAGCGGTTCCACTCGATGCCGATCGCCCGCTCGTCCGTGCTCTGGGGCCACGTCCTGACCTCACTGGTGTCGAACGCGATCTCGGTGGTCGTCATCATCCTGGTGGGGCTCGTCATGGGCTTCCGCTCCTCGGCTGGGGTGCCGGCGTGGCTCGCCGTGGCCGGCATCCTCGGAGTGTTCACGCTCGCGTTGACCTGGATCGCGGTGATCGCCGGGTTGTCGGCAACATCCACGGACGGGGCGGGCGCCTTCTCGTACCCGCTCATCTTCCTGCCGTTCGTCAGCTCGGCCTTCGTGCCCACTGCGTCGATGCCGGGCCCCGTGCGTGCCTTCGCGGAGAACCAGCCGGTCACCTCGATCGTCAACACGATCCGAGCCTTGTTCGCGCAGCAGCCGGTCGGAGGCGAGATCTGGCTCGCCCTCGCCTGGTGCGTCGGCATCCTCGTCATCGCCTATGCGTTCGCCATGAGGGCCTACCGGCGCAAGATCGCCTGAACGATCAGCTCACTTCGGACCGGCCGCCGCCCACAATCGAGGCGATCCGCCGGCCGCTCCTGGGCGGCGAGATCGGGAGTGGCGGAGGTCGACTCGCGATCGAGGTCGTGGCCGGCGATCGTGACCGTCCCGCTGGTCTTGGCCAGGGTGGTCGTGAGGATCGAGACCGTCGTCGTCTTGCCCGCGCCGTTCGGGCCGAGGAAGGCGAACAGCTCGCCCGGCTGGACGTCGAAGCTGACGTCATCGACGGCTGGGATGGCGCTCTTGCGGTAGCGCTTGGTCAGGTGCTCGACGGTGATGATCGGGGCCATGCTGGGTCCTCGAGCGATTGGGGGCCGGCCGATGTCGTGGCTCGGATCACTCGCCATCGGGTTCGCCACCGCCGGCCATCGGGTCCCCATCGGCCGCCGTAGCCTCTTCGTCGTCGGCCAGCAGGCGGTACATCCGACGGCGGGCGTCGGTCAGGACCCGCTGCGCTTCGAGACGGGCCTTCGGCGAGCCCATCCGCTGAACCTGCATCACGGCTCCCGCAAGCTCGACCGCCAATTTGCGGATGTCGAGTCCTCCGTCCTCGTCGATCTGGGTCCAGGGTGAGCGGATTGTCGCAGTCTCGGCCGCGGTGCGACCGGAATCGGTCAGTGTGAACGTGCGGCGTCCGTCGATCTCCTCGCTCGTGACCAGGCCCTCGTCGGCGAGCAGCTGGAGGGTCGGGTAGACCGAGCCGGCGCTGGGGCGCCAGCGTCCACCGCTCCGCGCCTCGAGCTCCTGGATCACCTCGTAGCCGTGCATCGGCTTCTGGAGGAGGACCGCCAGGATCAGCGGACGGATCTCACCGCGCCGGACCGCCGGGCCGAATCCGCCGCGTCCCAGAAAGTCGCGCAGGGAGAATGGCGCGCCGGAGGGCCCGCGACGGGGACCGCCGCCTGGCTCGCGCCGCGGGTCATGATGGTGGCTCCGCCCATCGGAGCGGTGCCTGTTGGGTTCGAACATTGCCTGTTCCTCGTGGTGGTGAAGCGCTACATCGCGCGGCATCACGATATATCGCGATAGTCCAAGATGTCAAGGCCCGTCAGTGCGCAACCCAATCACTCGACATCCGGCTGAGCCGACAGCCGGCCTTGCCCGGCGGCGCTGCCCGTGGTCTGATAGGAACGGCAAGCCGCACGAACACGTTGAGGGACCCATGCCCGTGCCCATTAGGGTGAGTGGCCCACGATGACCGCCAACGGGCGGCTCGTCGCCGACCGCATCCCAGTGAGCCCGCTGATCACGCCAGGAGCGTCGCGATGACCAATCCGTCCTTCGAGTTGCCCGCATCGTCCAGCGCCCCGGCCGATGCACCTTCCAGTGCCCCGGCCGATTCGCAGCGGGCCCAGGCTGCCGCGACCAGCACCCTCGTCCTCGATGCTCCGGCGCCGGTGGCCGCAGTCGCGCCGGCCGAGGCCACGAATGCCGTGCCCATCGGCGACGCCGATCGGGCCAAGCTCGAGGGCATGGTCGCGAGCTACCTCGACGCGGTGTCCACCCTCGACACCCACAGCCAGGCCTTCAGCGACAGGCTCAACGACATCGGCAAGCTCGGCGACGACGACATCCGCGCGTCTTCGGCCGTCTCCAACCGCCTCCTCGACAAGCCCCTCGCGGCGATGCAGAGCGGCGGTCTCACCGAAACATCAACAGTGAGCAAGTCACTCCTGTCCCTCCGCCGCCAGGTCGAGGACCTCGATCCGTCGAAGCAAGGGGACCTGCTCAGTCCGCACAAGCTGCTGGGTCTGCTGCCCTTCGGCGCCGGCAACAGGCTCCAGGTGTATTTCGAGAAGTACCGCTCGAGCCAGCACCAGCTCAACTCGATCATCACCTCGCTCTACCACGGCCAGGATGAGCTCCAGCGCGACAACGCCTCGATCGAGCAGGAGAAGCTCAACCTGTGGGCGGTCATGGGCCGCCTGCGCCAGTACTCGTACCTCGCCCAGAACCTCGACACGGCGCTAGCGGCCAGGATCGCCTCGATCGAGACCAGCGATCCGGAGCGGGCGAAGGTCCTCAATGAGGACATGCTGTTCTACGTCCGCCAGAAGAACCAGGATCTGCTGACCCAGCTCGCGGTGAGCGTCCAGGGCTACCTCGCGCTCGACGTCATCCGGCGCAATAACCTCGAACTGATCAAGGGCGTCCAGCGAGCCACGACGACGACCGTGTCCGCGCTCCGGACGGCGGTGATCGTTGCCCAGGCCTTGTCAGACCAGAAGCTCGTGCTCGACCAGATCACGGCCCTCAACACGACGACCTCCAGCCTCATCGAATCGACGTCCGAGCTGCTCCACCAGCAGTCGGGCGCGATCAGCGAGCAGGCGGCGTCGGCGACGGTCGATCTTGCGAAGCTGCAGGCCGCGTTCACCAACATCTACGCCACGATGGACGAGATTGACACGTTCAAGGTGGCCGCCCTGGACACGATGCAGAAGACGGTGACGGCGCTGTCAACCGAGATCACGAAGTCGCAGGCCTACCTCGACCGGGTTCGGTCCACCGAGAGCCAGGGTCCTGGCCTCGACGCTGCGGGGACGGGCGAGCGGTGAGCAGGCGGGTCAGCGGCGCGGCCCTGGCGGCTTTCGCGGCCATCGCGGCGAGCCTGCTTGCCGGATGCGGCAACAACTCGCTCAGCACCGACGTCACCGACCCGAACACACTGGCCGTGATGGCCGGCTCGGAGGTCAAGGACCTCGCAACGATGCTGCCCGACATCAAGGCGGCAACCGGCGTGAGCCTCGTCCTGACCTACTCAGGCTCGCTCGAGGGTGCCGAGGCGATTGCGGGCGGCGCAGCCACCGACGTCGCCTGGTTCAGCAGCGGCCACTACCTGTCGCTCCTTCCGGGGGCCGGTAGCCGGATCGTCGCCCAGCAGCAGATCATGCTCAGCCCGGTCGTCCTCGGGGTCAAGAAGAGCGTCGCCGACAAGTTCGGCTGGACGAACAACCCGAAGGTCACCTGGAAGGACATCGAGGCAAAGTCGGCGGACGGCTCGTTCCACTTCGCGATGACCAACCCGGCGGCGTCGAACAGCGGACTCGTCGCGCTCATCGGCGTGGCAGCGGCCCTGTCCGGGAGCTCCGATTCGATCGATACCGGGACGATCGACAAGACCGCCCTGCAGGCATTCTTCAAGGGCCAGGCGCTGACCGCGGGCAGCTCCGGCTTCCTGGCCGATTCATACGTGCGCGACCAGGCCACGGTCGACGGGATCGTGAACTACGAATCGGTCCTGATGAGCCTGAACGCCGGGGGGAAGCTCCAGGAGCCGCTCGAACTCATCTACCCGAACGAGGGAATCGTCACCGCGGACTACCCATTCATGCTCCTCAACGCCGCCAAGCGCGACGCGTACGACAAGGTCACCGCCTACCTGCGCAGTCCCGCTGTCCAGAAGCGGATCATGACCGAGACGTCGCGCCGACCGGCGATCCCGGGCGTGCCGCTCG
>JADGQK010000159.1 GCA_017881915.1 Chloroflexota bacterium
AAGTCAAACCAATGGTCGACGCGGGCTGAGGCGGTCACGCCGGCTGCGCGCGCTTGGGCGCGGACCCATTGCCCTCTGATCTCACACCCATATTGAGGGTCCAATCTTGACGTCCATCAACGCGGGGTAGACACTGCACCCATGGGCACCAGGACGAAGCGAACCTACAACCTGAGTCCGGAGGCGGTAGCCCACGTGCGTGATCTCGCAAACCAGAAGGGTTCCAGCATCAGCCAGGATGGGATCGTCGAGATGGCGATCGATCGGCTCTATCGGGAGGTCCGCGAGCGCGAGGAGGCCACTCTGTGGGCTCGAGCGAGCGAGGACCCGGCGTTCCAGGCTGAGATGAAGGACCTCACGGCGACATACCGCGACCTGGAGAGCTGGCCCGCGGAATGAAGCCCCTTCGGTGGGCGGTGGTGCTCGTCGACTTCGACCCCACGGTCGGGCACGAAGAGGCGGGGCATCGGCGGGCGGTCGTCGTTTCCTACGAGGCGTTCCACTCCGCCGGCATGGTTGCCGTGTGCCCTGTTTCGGCGCGCGCTCCGAAATACCCCGGCGAGGTCTCGATCCCGCTGGGCCAGGCGGGTCAGACCAAAGACGCGGTCATTCTCTGCCATCAGCTTCGGACGATCGATCTGGCCCGCGTGACGACGTACGAGCTCGCTGGCAGCACGCAATACGTCACCCACCCGGCGATCCGCCGAGCGGTCCGCGCGGCGCTGTCGCATCACCTCGGGCTCGATCTCCCCGCCGCCGCTGACGGCGCGGCTTAGCGCCCCACTCCGTGGCGTTGAGCGGGCGGGCATCACGCCCGGATGATCCGCCGCTGCTTGATCCGCGACGCGTCGGCCGCGAACGGTCCCCCGCCGAGGCCGTACGTCTCGACGATCGGTTGCATCGCCGCCGGGAACTCGAGGATCGATGAGCGGTAGTCGATGTTGAGGTCGCGCAGCCCATCCCGGAGGCGATCCGACATCCGGGCCCGCCAGGGGTCGTCGACCCCGGCCAGGTCGGTCAGCTCGAGCGCAATCGACGGTCGGGGCATGCCGGTCTCGTCGTCGACCACGGACAACAGGAACGAATGGAGCCGGGGCACAAGCTCCACGTCCCGGTAAACGATCGTCTCGATGTCCTCGGGGTAGATATTCGCGCCCATCACGCTGATCGTGGCGTCGCGCCGGCCGTGGACCCACAGGAACGGCAGGGGGATCGGCCGGACCCACGGCAGGCGACCGCGCGGACCGGCCGTCTCGGGCAGCGATCCGAGGTCCCCGATGTCATAGCCGAACCGCTTGAGCGTCGCCGCGGCGACCTCGAAGTCGACCAGCCCACCCTCGTCGTGGACGTTGTAGCGGATCCGTGGCGCGAGCAGGTCGAGGCGGCTGACCGTGCACACGATCTCGTGCTCCCCGTTCACCTCGAGGAAATGGATGAGCGGGTTGTACTGGAAGACCATCGGCAGGCGCGAGTCGTGGCCGAAGAGCGCCTCGCGGACGTCGGGCCTGGCGCGTGCGAGCCGGCGGATCGCGATGCTCACCGGGGACTCGCCGGCCATCCCGATCTCAATATCGGTCGCGCCGTAGCCGGAGAACACCGATCGGAAGCGAGCCAGCAGGAGGTCCCGCAGCTCTTCGGTCATCCCCTCGCCACCGACAAGTGCATGGATCTGGTAGCTGGCCCACGGGAACCCGCGCCGGTCGCCCTCGTCGAGGAGGTGCTTCAGGAAGGGCGGATACCCGGAGATGAGGAAGCGATAGCCGGGACCCAGGTAGCCCAGCGTCGAGAGGATCTTGTCGATGTCCGGGCCGACGGACTTGACGATCCCATGGCGCATCATCCCGAGGCTCATGTTGAAGCCGGCGGCCCACGCGCCCATCGAGAAGGCGTTGATCGTCACGAGCGGCTTCGTGCCAAAGGCGTAGCGGGCAAAGAAGCCGATGTTGCGGTGGGCGACCTCGCGCTCGCGGCGCCCGCGGATCCAGTTGTAGGGGGTGCCCGTCGAGCCGCTCGATTCATCGATCGTCGTGCCCGGATACGGGACCGCGCCGTCGACGCACCGTTCGAGCAGGCCGAACCGATCGACGTACGTGTGCTTGTCCGTCTCCGGCAGGCGCCCCAGGATGCCCAGCGGAAACAGCGATCGGCCGCGGACACCCGCGTCCTGCAGGAAGCGCCGGTAGGCCGGCACGCTGCGCACCGCGCGCCATGCCGCCCGCTCCGCGCGGAGCTGGCCGAGTCCGGCCAGGATCGGGGCCGGCGTCCGCTCGAACATTGCCTTGAGCCAGCCATAGCGCAGCCCGACGGTCCGGAAGGTGATGTCGAGCGGGAGGAGCCAGAGGCCCCGTCCCACCCCAACGAAGGCCGCCATCCAGTCGCGCACCGGGCTTCCGCTCGTCCCAGGTTCGGAGACACGGTCTTCGCGCATTGAGGACTCCTGTCAGGGACGGAGCCTACCAGACGCCAGCGGCAGCTTCCGCGGATCCGTCGCCGTCGAGAAGTCGGTGAAACCCAGCAGCCGATGGCGACTCACGAAGGCGACGCGGGCGCCCGCGTCGGGCGTCAGACGCCGACTGGCTCGCGCACCAATACCACCGTCATCCGCCCCGGACGCGGCTCCTCGTATACGACCAGGAGCTTGGCGAGCCGGGTCGGAACGCCGATCCGTTTCCGAAGGGATGCATCCTCGAACGGCAGGACATGCTCGCGGGCGCGGCGCAGGCCCTCGTCGAGATCGGCCACGATCTTCTGGCTGCCGACCACGAGGATGACCCGCCCGGCACC
>JADGQK010000086.1 GCA_017881915.1 Chloroflexota bacterium
CGCGGTGGTGCGTGCGCTCGGGCTCGAATCATTCCACCTCGTCGGCTGCTCGATGGGCGGCCTGATCGCCCTCGAATATGCCCTGGCCTACCCAGGCGACCTGCGCTCGCTGGTCCTGGCCAATACGTACGCCGCCCCGGATGCCTACACCCGGGGCGTGCTCGAAGCGTGGGCGGCCATCCTGGCCGGCGGCGGGATCGCGGCCGTCATGGGTCAGATGGCGCCCTGGATCTTCAGTCCCGAGTTCCACGAGGCCCAGCCCGAGAGGCTGGCCGGCTTCATCGCCGAGATGGTCGGGACGCCCCAGACCGCCGAGTCGTTTGCAGCCCAGCTGGCCGTCCTCCACGATCATGACTGCTGGGACCGCCTCGCCTTGATCGCCACGCCGGCCCTCGTCCTGGTTGCCGAGTCGGACATCCTCATCCGGCCGGCGCTTTCACGGCGGATGCTGGAACGCTTGCCGGCCGCCACCTGGGCGGCGGTGCCCGGCGGTCACGCGGTCATGTGGGAGAACCCGGAGGCATGGAACCGGGCGATCGTCGACTTCATCCGGCAGCACGCGGTCGCGGGCCCGGACGGGCAATCGATCACATGATCGGACAGCGTTGCGCTTGCCAAGCCTGTGAGTCGCGGGCTAGATTGTGCGCGATAGTGTTAGCCAGAAGGTGGGATGATGCTGGCGGTTGACCGGCGGCTGAAGATCCTCGAGACGGTGGCGGAGGAGCAGACGATCCAGGTCGTCGAGCTCGCAGCCCGCTTCCAGGTCTCCGAGATGACGATCCGGCGAGATATCAAGCGCCTCGAGCGCGACGGCTTCCTGCGCCGGACCTACGGTGGCGCGACGGCCCACCTCACCCGTTCGCTCGACCTGGCCTTCAACGCCCGGGCACTCCAGTCGGCCCGCGAGAAGCGCCTGATCGGGATGGCGGCCGCCGGCCTGGTCGCCGATGTCTCGAGCATCTTCATCGGGATCGGCACGACCTGCGAGCAGTTCGGCCGCTACGTCCGGGCTCGGCCCGAGCTGACCGTGGTGACGGGATCCCTGCCGATCGCCAGCCAGCTGGGCACCCGCGCGATGCACACCGTTGTCCTGGGTGGCGCGGTGCGCCGCGATGAGCTGAGCTGCATCGGGCCGTCAGCCCGCGCCACCCTCAGCCGCTACCACTTCGATGTCGCCGTGATCGGCGCGGCCGGCCTCTCCGCCGAGGAGGGGATCACCGACATGATCGACGAGGAAGCCGAGATCCACCGCCTGGCCATCGAGCTCGCCCGTCGCGTGATCGTCCTGGCCGATGGGTCGAAGCTCGGCCTGGTGGCCCTGGCTGCTGTCGGCCCGGCCTCCGCGATCGACATCCTCGTCACCGACGAGAGCGCGGATCCAGCCCATCTCCAGCGCCTGCGTGATCTTGGGGTCGAAGTCGTCCTGGCGACCGCGCCCCTGGCCAGCGGCAGCCTGGCCGTTCCCGAAGAGCACAAGGAGCCCGAATGACGATGCCGTTTGCCGACCGGTTCGGCACTGCCAAACCGGTGATCGCCATGCTCCATTTCCCGGGCCTGCCCGGGCGGCCCCGGCACGACCGGGCAGGCGGTCGAGCGCACCTGGCTGACGTGGTCGGGCGCGACCTCGCCACCCTCCAGGCGGCCGGAGTGGACGGCCTCCTCTTCTGCAACGAGAATGACATCCCCTACCAGCTCGCGGTCGGCCCGGAGATCCCGGCGGCGATGGCCGCGGTGATCGGCGAGTTGCGTTCGGACATTCGGGTGCCGTTCGGGGTGAACATCCTGTGGGATGCCCGGGCCAGCCTGGCCCTCGCCCGCGCCACCGGTGCGACCTTCATCCGTGAGGTGCTGACCGGTGTCTACGAGAGCGACCTCGGGCTGATCGCCCCGGCGATCGGCGACCTGGCCGGCTACCGGACGGCAATCGGTGCCGATGACGTGGCCTTCTTCGACAACATCTCGCCCGAGTTCAGCAGCGCGCTGGGCAGCCGCACGATCGCCGATCGGGCTCGGGGCGCGGCCTTCCTGGGCATGGATGCGATCCTGATCAGCGGGCCGGCCGCGGGCGTACCGTTCGCGATGAAGGACCTGAGTGCGGCCAAGGAAGCCGCTCCGGACGTGGCGATCGTGGCCAACACCGGGGTCCGCGCCGAGCGGATCGCCGAGATCTTCGAGGTCGCCGACGGTGCAATCGTGGGCACCAGCCTCAAGGTCGACGGCATCACCTGGAACCCGGTGGACCCCGCCCGCGCCGGGCGACTGATGGAGGCAGCCCGCGCGACGCGCTAGGTCCGGCCGTGGATTCAATGCCGGCCAGTGAGTACGCTGTGGTCGTGACGGCGATCGCGAATCTGGGCGAGTTCGAGGCCCTGGCCCGTGCCCGCCTCAGTCCGGCGGCCTACGCCTATTACGCGGGCGGCTCGTGGAACGAGCAGACGATGCGCGACAACGAGGCCGCCTTTGCCCGGCGGCGGCTCCTGCCCCGGGTCCTGGTCGATGTCTCCGCGGTCGATCCCTCGACGACGATGCTGGGGCAGCGGGTGGCCCTGCCGATCGGCTTCGCTCCAGCCGCCCTGCAGGGCCTCGCCCATCGTGATGCCGAGGTCGTGCCGGCCCGGGTCGCCGCGCGGGCCGGACTCGTGTATTGCCTCTCGACGTTCGCAAACCGCTCGATCGAGGACGTCGCCGCCGTGGGCCCGGGCCCGCGCTGGTTCCAGCTCTACGTCCAGGCGGATCGCGGGCGGTCGGAGGAAACCGTCAGGCGGGCCGCTGCCGCTGGCTACGGGGCGCTGGTCCTGACCGTGGATTCCGCCGGCGCCGGGTACCGCGAGCGCGAGCTGCGCGATCCGATCCTCGACCCGGGCTCGCTTCCCAACGTCGGCGGTCACGCGACGGAGCACGGTCCAATCGGTGCGCTGCTCGATGGCTCACTGCGCTGGGACGACCTGGCCTGGCTACGGGGACTGTCGAACCTGCCGCTCGTCGTCAAGGGGATCCTCGATCCGCTCGACGCGGCCCGTGCCGTTGAGCATGGCGCAGCCGCCATCGTGGTATCGAACCACGGCGGCCGCCAGCTCGATCGGGCTCCGGCCAGCCTGGATGCCCTGGAGGGAGTGGTCGACGCGGTGGCGGGTCGGGCCGAGGTCTATCTCGACGGCGGCGTCCGGCGTGGCACAGACGTCGTGACGGCCCTCGCCCTGGGTGCTCGAGCCGTGTTCATCGGCCGGCCCTACCTGTACGCCCTGGCGGCCGGCGGCCAGGCCGGCGTGGCCCGCTGCGTGGAGATCCTCGAATCGGAGCTCCGGGCCGCGATGATCCTGCTCGGCGCACCAACCCTGGCTGCCCTCACCCGCGACCGGGTGGCTTGAGGAGATGACGATGCCGCCCGGCGGACACACCTACGTCCTGAATCAGAAGCTGATGTCCCTGAGCGGCGACCTGTGGATCGAGGACGAGCAGGGGAACAACGCCTTCGAGGTCGACGGCAAGGGCTTCACGCTGCGCCGGACCCTGATCCTGCTCGACGACACGGGCAACCCGCTGTACCAGATCGGGCAGGCCCTGGCGCACCTCCGTCGGACGTTCGAGATCAAGCATGGCGACGTCGTGGTGGCCACGATCCAGGAGGCCCTCGTCAACTTCCTGGGCGACCATTTCACGATCAGGCTGGCCGCGGGCGGCGAGCTCAGTGTCAGCGGCGACTTCATCGGCCGTGAGTTTCGAATCAGGCGGGGTGGAACCGACGTGATCGTCGCATCCCGCAAGCTGCTGGCCGTCCGCGACAGCTACGGGATCCAGATCATCCCTGATTTCGAGACCCCACTCGCCCTGGCGATCGTGGTCGCCCTGGAGCAGATGGAGCTCGAGCAGCGCCAGGGTCGCGGCGTGGGAGCGCGACTCTTCTAAGGGTCCTGGTCTCGGGCGGGCAGTCCGCGCGGTCCGATCGAGGCGAGACGCCGACCGATCCGCGACCGCCGCACCGGCCCCGTTCTTGGCGAATATTCCTGGGGGTGCTGCTCGTCCGGGAATCTGGGGGTCTCGAGCCCCGATCCGCCCACTCCCACGGCGGATCACGCACGAACCAGGTGGCCAGCCTGGACGATCAGCCCGAAACCGGCGCGGATCTCGGCTCAGCAGCACGTGGGCGAATATTCGCTGGATTCTGGCTCGAACTTGGGAACCCCAACGGGCTGGAACATTTTCGCGCCAAGTGAGGTGGCCCGAGCTGCCCTGCCGCTCCGGCTGGGCAGGCCCAGAGACCAGCTGACGCGAGCCCGGAGCGCGGGGGCCGGAGCGCGGGGCCGCGCAGTCCGGCTTACTTCTTCGGTGGCAGGCCGCGGGTGAAGGTGAGGGCGCGCTCGAGCCAGGCGCGGAGCTCGGGCTCGTCGGCGAGCATCGGTGCGGGCACGACGGCATAGCCGGTCATCGGGCGGCCGGGCATCGGCTCGAAAGGGCGCGACCCAGGCAGCTCCAGGAAGGCGGCCAGTTCGGCCGGGCCGAGACGGACGACCATCGAGTCGGTGTGCAGGCTCGCGAACATCCGGCCGTTCACGAAGGCCGCGGGCCAGCCGAACATCTTCCGGCGCGAGACACCGGGGTCGGCCGGCAGGCTCCGATCGAACAGGTCGGCGAGCTCCGTGGGCGAGGGTTTGAAGTCCACGCGCAGACGCTACACCGCCGCGGCGATGGTCGCGTTGCTGCCGGACCTGCGCCGCTCTCGCGCCAACCCCATCCGCACCCAACCGGACTGGCCCAAACCGCCCCGCGCCATGTGCCGTACCACCCGGTAGTCGCCGAGTCAGGTTGTCCGGCGCGGGTTACTGGAGGACGTGGATATGGCCGAGCCTGAAGAGCGAAGCGACGGCACGACGAGGGTCGCCCCGCATCGGCGACTCCTGAGGCGGCGGGCCATAGGCGCCATCGCGACTGCCGGCGCCCTGCTGTTTGCCATCGCGCTGCCCGCGAGCGCCGCGTCGCCTGCGGTGGTCAAGCTGGCCCACGCCAGCAGGGCAACCGGTGCAGGCGGCGCAGCCGCGAACGAATACCGCCAGACGAACCTCCTGTCCGACATCCCCGGTGTGGCCCGCAATACGGATCCCAACCTGGTCAACCCGTGGGGCATGGCGGCTGGACCGGCGACCCCGATCTGGGTCTCGGACAACGGTAGCGACGTGACCACGCTGTACCGGGGGGCGATCGGCGGAACCGCCCTGCTGCCGGCGCCCCTCGTCGTCGGCATCCCGACCGGCGCGCCGACCGGCCAGGTCTTCAACGACAGCCTCGACTTCGACGTTTCGAACGGCACATTCCACGATCCCGCGCTGTTCATCTTCGCCACCGAGACGGGCTCGATCACAGGCTGGAACTCGGGCGTGCCCGGGCCGTCGCCGTCAATGTCGGCCCAGCTGGGGGTGACTGTTCGGCACGCCGTCTACAAGGGCCTGGCGATCACGACCGGACCGGGCGGCGACTTCCTGTACGCGGCCAACTTCCACGCCGGTACGATCGACGTGTTCAACGGCAAGTACAAGCGGGTTCACTGGCACGGCGCCTTCCATGACGCGAGCATCCCGGCCGGCTACGCCCCGTTCAACATCCAGAACATCAGCGGCCGCCTGTTCGTGACCTACGCCAAGCAGGACGCGCAAAGGCACGATGACGTCAAGGGCGCCGGCCACGGCTTCATCGACGTCTACGACCTGCATGGCCACCTGCTCCAGCGCCTGGTCTCGGGCGGGCAGCTCAACTCGCCGTGGGGCATGGCCTGGGCGCCGGCCGGCTTCGGCCAGTTCGCCGGCGATCTCCTCGTCGGCAACTTCGGCGACGGGGTGATCAATGCCTACAACCCGACGAGCGGCCACTTCGATGGCCAGCTCCGGAACGAGGACGGCAACGTCATCACGATCAACGGGCTGTGGGGCCTGCGCTTCGGCAATGGCGTGGCCGGCACGCCGACCACTCTCTTCTTCACGGCCGGGATCGCCGACGAGGCGCATGGCCTGATGGGCACGATCGAAGCCGTGCCATGAGCCCGCCGCTCGACTGAGCACCGGCACCGCAGCCGGTTGGCTCCGGGCCAGAATTGGCCGCCGCCGCCGCGCCCGTCGAGAACGGTGGCGCGGCGGCGGCGAAGATGAGAGTTGCGACCGGACCCGCCACCTGGCGGGGTTTGGTAGCGTCCCGAAGCGTCCTGTCGGAGGAGGCCAGGATGCCCCTGGATTACCCGGCTGGAGAGAGACGATTTCGACAAATTGCTCGAGCCGGTCAACGACCCTCGTGGCAGTACCTTAGTCCCGGGGATCCGACCGTCAACGACACTGGACCGCAGCGAACCGCACAGTCGTTGCGCCGCTGTTGCGGGACCGCACCGGACCCTCGGCTGACGCCTGGGAATCGAAGAAGCCGCCGATCGGCCGACGGCTTCTCTGGTGGGCGGCGGGCTTGACCCGCGGGGTTACGGAACGATGAGGTGGACCGGGTTGCCCAGGATCTGGGCGGTCCAGGTGGTGACATCGCTCGATGTGCCGTTTCCGTTCATCGAGTAGAGGATCTTCCACCAGCCGTTTTGGTCCCCGTTGTAGCCCGGCGGGATCGGAACGTCGAGGGTCAGCCAGCAGCCGTTGAACAGCCCGAGCGAAGCTCCTGTCGAGGTCTGCACCGAGTTGTTCCCAGAACTGTTATTCGAGTTCGTATTGCAGGCGGGGTTCCTGTTGCCGTTCGTCGTGCCGGTGGCCGCTGAGTAGGTGAACGGCGTGTTGGACCAGCCCACCGACGTGGGCAGCTGGACGTACAGGGTCGCCGTAAGGGGCGACGTATCACCCGGGTCCCAGAGGCTGAGTTCGAGGGTCTTGCCGGCATAGAACTTGGGGACCTGGGCCAGGTAGAACGAGGAGGTCGTGGGGCTGCCCGAGGCAGACAGCGGCGTGAACATCTGCATCGCCCCAAGGCCGTAGACCGTCGGCAGGCGCCCATTGCCAACTGTGCCTTCCGCGTTGTTGGCGAAGATCGCGAAACTCTGCTCACCGTTGGCGTTCTTCTGGTTGACGGAGCCTGCGGTCGTGCTGGGTGGAAGTGTACTGGTCGTGTGGAGGCGGTAGACGGTTCCATTCGGGCCGCCCGTCAGCGGGTTGCCCGGGTTGAGCCGGTACCACGAATCGTGGTAGTCGAGGCCGTTGTTGTACTTCGTATTCTTCTGCTTGCACTCAGTCGATCCACTCGGGGTCCCTCCGCCCATCGTGGAGTCGGCTCCCGCCTGGTCCTCGAAGAGGGTCCCGGATGTGACGATCCGCGAGTCATCCTTGAGGTTGTATGGCGTGTTATTCGTGTTGAAGAGCTCGTACCACGAGCTGACGCCAACCGCATTGCCGAACCACCGATCGCCGGTGCCGCTGGCAAGAGTCGTTGCGCAGAAGGTGGGATCGTAGATGTAGACGTAGCCGCCGGTCGTGTTGGGCGGCATCTCGACTCCGTAGTTGTAGTACGAAGTTGGGTCGTAGCAGGCGATCAGGCTGCCCGATGTACCGCAGGTCTTGGCCGGTGTGCCCGTCGCCGAATCGTAGAAGGGCTGGAAGGCATCGCCGTTGATATTCTCCGCACCCTCGGTGTTCATCGTGGCCCAGAATCCGCGCGGGTTCAGCGCCTGCCCGCTCGTGTCGTCGAAGCAGTTTGCGACCGCATTGGGGCAGGCCGCCCCTGGCCCGGTCAAGGCGCTACTCGTGGTGGTCTTGACCGCGCCTTGGGTGAAGGTGGCATTGCGGACGACGCCGAAATTCCCGTAGTAGTTCTCCGGGCTGCCCATTGGGACGGGTAGCGTGAAGAGAGCCTTGGAGCTGCGGCTGGCCTGGATGGTCTGGACCCCGAAGATCCGCATGAAGAACGTGTTCACCGGCGCGGTGACGGTCACGTCCATCTGGTTCGGGTTGCCGCCGGTGACCACGACCGAATCCTGCTGGGCCGTGATCGTCACACCACCGCCAGCGGTGTAGCCGTTCTTCTTCGCTTGATCGAGGGCGTCACCGATCCCGGTGCCCAGGGGGTGGGTGCCCACCGTGCCCGGGTTGCCGGGCAGGTCCACCGCACCGGCCAGCGCTGCGGCGTCGGCGGCCCGCTGGACCCGAAGCGAGTTGCTCCAGTACCAGCTGACGTCGATGACGAGCGCGATGAAGCCGGTCAGGACGAAGATCGACAGGACGAAGACAACCAGGAGCTGGCCACGCTGTGCGAGCCTCGTTGGCTTCGTCGAGGTCGACGCTGGGTCGCCGGGCCGGCTTGGGGGATTCGACAGCATGGTCGTTCTCACTAGTTGGACGTTGGGTTGAACTGCATGACAGTCGCGTCGGTCATGCTGATCGTCGAGGCCTGGTTGCCACCGATCAGCTTCATCGCGCCGGCCAGCGGGGTAGTCAACTTGTACGTATAGGTGATCGCGATGCCGATCGAGTCCACGGCGCTCGCATAGGTGTCATTGATCTGGTTCGTTCGGTCACACACACTCCAGGACGAGGCGCCCGGCTGGAAGTTGACCTTGGTCCCGTCGAACAGGGTGTACAGCGAGGCCGTGTAGGTCCAGTCGTTGTCCAGGCCGAGGGTGTCCTTGCCGGCGGAGTCGGCCTGGAAGATCCGGATCTTCGAGACCTGGGCAAGGGGAATCGGCGAGCCGGTCGAGGTCAGGATGCGGTCAACCGCCTCGATGATGATCGGATCCACGGTGCTCGCGTTCGGTGACTGGCCAGTGTTGCAGCCGAGGGTGCCGCCGCCGTTGACCAGGTCGGCGCCGATCCGGGCGCCCTCGCGGCTGGCGTACTGAAGGGTCAGCTGGTGATTGAAGGCGAACCCGAGTTCGATCATGCTCAGCAGGAGGACCATGAACAGCGGGACGAGGAGGGCGAATTCGACCAGGCCCTGGCCGCGCCGGGCTTCGAGACCGCGGGCCGTGGGCAGGAGCCGGACTGATCGACCGGGGCCGGTCACAGGATCGGCTCCATGCGCATCTCATTGGCCCGGACGACCGTGAAGCTGCCGGCCGGGAGCGGCACGAAGTTGGACAGCGGCGTGTGCCACACGTAGGTGTAGGAAACCTGGACACCGATCGTATCGCGCGTGCGCACCGAGTTGTTCGGGCAGCCGTTGATGTAGTCGCACCGGCCACCGGCACCCGTGCTGAGGTTCGGAAGCCCTTCCGGGTAGTTGGTGGTCGTCAGCTTGAAGGGCAAGTTGGCCGACTCGCCGTAGGCACTGCAGTCGGTGGTGCTCACGACGTTGTGGGTCCAGACGTTGCCCGATCCCGAGTAGCTGCCGCTGACGGGGCCGCCGGAGGAATTCGCCCGGTAGATGATGATCTGGCTGATCCTGGATGCATCCACCGGCGGGGTCATGTCGTCGAGGACCTTGGCGATGATCACGCAGTCGGCGCCATTGTTGGAACCGGCCTCAGCCCCCACGAGCGAGGCGTCGCGCGTCGCATAGTTGGCACTCAGAACGGCATTGAAGGCGAACGAGAATTCGATCGTCGCGAGCAGCAGGATCAGGAAGATCGGGAAGACGAGCGCGAACTCGACCAGTGCCTGGCCTGAGCGCCTCGGCCTGCCGATCATTGAGCGACGGAACAAGCGGATCATCGTCTCCGACTTCTGTGCTGACGGTGAAGCCAAGCTGGCTTGCCGTGTCTTACGGTGCTGCCTGGGATGACACCAGTTCCATAGTCCGAAAGTCCGATTTCCCAGTGGCGCGGCCGCCGCTGTGTCAGACAAGCAACGTTGGGGTCCAGACCTTTCGGCGGACCTTGACGCCACGGGGGTCCCGAGCGTGGCGGCCGCCTTCGTGGTGCTCCCGGGCACCGAAGCAGGGCCAAGTTGAAGGGCCGTCGGCAGCCGACGGCCCTTCGCTTCGCTCGATGCGGCGGGCGTTCTCCCGCCCGGGTCAGGGAACGACGAGGTGGACGGGGTT
>JADGQK010000087.1 GCA_017881915.1 Chloroflexota bacterium
CGAGTCGGGCCGAGCTCGGCGCCGGGCCATCGCAGGGGCCGATCTATGCGGCATTGCTGATGGTCTTCGGGTTCGCCGTCTTCCTGGCAGCTAACCGCAACTTCGACGCCGGCCGAGGCGACTTCTTCTACCTGGCCGATGCGTTCCTGCACGGCCGGACCTGGCTCACCTCGGCCCTCGGGCCGGACGATAACGTGGTGATCGGGAACCGGGTATACGTCCCCTTCGGGCCGTTCCCGGCGATCCTGCTGCTGCCGATGGTGGCCCTGTTCGGGCCTGTCCAGAGCGACAACTGGCAGCCGATCGTCAACGCCGGCCTGGCTGCGATCGACCTGGGGCTGTGCTGGTGGCTGGCCGCCAGGCTCGGAGTCCGGCAAATGATCGACCGGGCATGGCTGGTGATCCTGTTTGGCTTCAGCACCCAGATCTGGTGGGTGACCACCCGGGGCGGGGTCTGGCACACCGGCCACCTCGTGGCATCGGGACTCACCCTGATGGCCCTGATCGAGCTCTTCGGCCGGCGCCGGCCGCTGATCGTGGGCCTGCTCGGCGGCGCGGCCTTCCTGACCAGGGCCCCGCTGCTCCTGGCCCTGCCGATCTATGCCCTGATGCTGGCGCCGGTGGACCGGGCGATCGCCGCCAGTCGTTCGGTGGCCCACCGCTGGCGGCCGGTGATCGTCGATTGGCTGATCCTGGGCATCGGCTTCCTGCCGCTGGGCATCTTCGCCCTCTGGTACAACGACGTCCGGTTCGGCTCGCCGCTCGAATCGGGCTACGCCCTGGCGAGCCTGCCCGACTGGCTGATCGCGCTGCGCAACCAGGGGCTGTTCTCGATCAGCCACCTGGGGATGAACATCGACTACCTGTTCCTGCACACCCCGACCCAGATTCCCACGTTCCCGTTCTTCCGGCCGGACGGGCTGGGCATGTCGATCCTGATCACCAGCCCCGGCCTGCTCTGGGCAATCCGGGCGAATTGGACCGAGCGTCGGAGCTGGCTGCTCCTTGGGGCGCTCATCCTGACCATGGTCCCCAACCTGCTCTATTACGGCGGCGGCTGGCTGCAGTACGGCTACCGCTATGCCCTCGATGCGATCCCGTTCGCGATCGCGCTGTGCTGTATCGCGGCGGCTCGTCACGGGGTCGGCTGGATCTGGCGCCTGGCGATCGCCTTTGGTGTCGTGGTGGGTGCCGGCGGGGTCTACTGGGCCTACCACCTGTAGGTCAGTTGCCCCCGCAATGACCTGGCCCGAGGGGGTGCTATTCTCGCCGGCGTGACCATCCCCACGCTCAGCGCGGAGCCTGTCTGTCCGGGCGCCGTCGGCGGCTCCGAACGGACCGCAACGGCGAGCACCCCGAACCGCGCACCGAGCTTCGTCGCACTGAGCCGACCATTCGAGTCGATCCCCCGGGCCACCTGGGATCGACTGCTGGCGGCCAATCCCTGGGCGACGCTCTTCTCGAGCTGGGCCTTCCAGCGGGCGTGGTGGGATGCCTACGGCGCGAACGCCCACGACGAGACGCTCGTCATCCTGCCCCTCGACGAGGCGGGTGCGCTGCTCGCCGATGCCGACCCGATCGGGATCGTGCCGCTCATGCACCGCCACGAGATCGAGCCGGCCGATCTAGCCCGCCATACCCGGATGCGCCACTCGACCGAGGTCGAACTGACCGCCGTGGC
The DNA here is from genome assembly GCA_017881915.1 of Chloroflexota bacterium. GTDB lineage: Bacteria > Chloroflexota > Limnocylindria > Limnocylindrales > CSP1-4 > Palsa-1033. The sequence continues at coordinate 1,682 of JADGQK010000087.1, forward strand.
GGCCAGCGCGACGGCGATCTTCTTCGGCGCCTCGTATCACGCTGACTACGCCACGCTCCTTGCCGCTCCGGCCGACTTCGACGTCGTGGCCGAGGCCGTCGCGACGTACCTCGCGGACCCGGACGGACCGGCCTGGGACGTCATCGACCTGCGCCGCCTGCGCTGCGGCGACCCAGCCGCCGATGCCCTCGCGGCCGCGTTCGGCCGGCGGGAGCAGGCCGCTGGCTGGACGCTCAACCTGGAGCGCGAGGACGTCTGCCCGGTGGTGGCGCTGCCCGAGGCGGGCGACTTCGACGATTTCCTGGCGACGCTCGGCAAGAAGGAACGTCACGAGATCCGGCGGAAGCTGCGCCGGGCCGAGGCTGCCGGCCCAATCACCCTGACTCGCTCAACCGACCCGCTGGCCGATCTGCCCCAGTTCGTCGAGCTGCACCAGAAACGGTGGGGCGCCGAGGGGCTCTTCCCCGAGACGCCCGGCGGGGCGATGAGCCGGGTCTTCTTCCGGCGCCTGTTCGAGCTGCTCGGACTGGACGGTCCGCTCGTCCTGTCGTTCCTGGCCGTCGGCGAGCGCCGAATCGGGGCCGGCGTCCACCTCGAGGACGGCCCATCGCTGCTGTACTACAACGCGGGGCTGGATCCCGAGGTACGCGAGCTCAGTCCGGGCGTCCTGATGATCGCGAGCTACGTCCGGGCCGCCCTCGCGGGCGGCTTCCGGCGGATGGACTTCCTGCGCGGCGATGAGCCCTACAAGTACGAGTGGGGCGCCGCGGACGAGCCGATCCAGCGGCTGCTGGTGCGTCGGAGCGTGGGCTGATGACACCATCGCCGATCGGCGATCCGTGCCTCGAGCCGCTCGGCTCGCCCGCCGTCGCCGGCGGCCGGGTGCGGGTGGTGGAGATCCTGGCCACGGGCACGAATGGCGGCGCCCAGGAACATCTCTTCTCGCTCCTGAGCCGGCTCGACCGGAGCCGCTACGACGCGAGCGTGATCGCCCTGTCCGGCGGCAGCGCAGTCCGCAAGCTCCAGCGGGCGGGCTTCCCGGTTTCGATCGTCGAGGATCCGGACGACGCGATCGCCACGGGTGTCGTCGCGACCCTGCTTGCCGACATCAATCCGGACGTCATCCACAACCACATGCACCGGGCCGAGCTGGTCGGGACCCGCGCGGCGATCGCGCTCGGGGCGGCCGGTCATCGCCGGCCGTACGTCGTGTCGACGGTCCACTCCAGCCGGATCCGCTCGGACGAGGATCGGCGCGAGCTCCAGATCCTCACCCCGCAGATCGACCGCCTGATCGCGGTCTCCCGGGCGATCGAGCGCAAGATCCAGGAGGAGGGCCGGACCGGCGCGCCGGTCAGCCTGATCTACAACGGTGTCGACCTGGCGCGCTACGACCATACCGAGCCGTGCTGCACGTTCCGCGAGCAGTACGGGATCGAACCCGACGCCGTCGTCGTCGGGGTCGTGGCCCGGCTCGAGCCGGAGAAGGGCCACCCGACCCTGCTCGAGGCCTGGCCGGCCGTCCTCCGAGCGGTCCCCAATGCTGCCCTCCTGGTCGTAGGCGAGGGCAGCCGCTCCGCCGAGCTCGAGCGACTCGCGGCCTCGCTCCGGATTGCCCACCGGGTCGTGTTCACCGGACGCCGCGACGACGTGCCATCGGTGACGGCCGCCCTGGACGTGGCGGTCCTGCCGTCCTACCGCGAGGCGCAGGGCCTCTCGATCCTCGAGGCGATGGCGCTCAGCCGCCCGGTCGTGGCCAGCCGCGTGGGCGGGATCCCGGAGGTGATCGAGGATGGCGTTTCGGGCCTGCTCGTCCCGCCCCGCGACCCCGGGGCCCTGGCCGGAGCGATCATCCGGCTGCTCAAGGACCACCCGTTCGCCGACATGATCGGCCGGGCGGGCCACGACGTCGTTCACGACCGCTTCTGCATCGGGCTGATGGTCCGCGCGGTCGAGACGATCTATGACGAAGGCGCGCGGGCCGTCCGGATCAGCGGAGCGTTGGCCTCGTAGGACGTTCGGGGGATCGGCCGCCGGCCGATGGCAGGTAGGATCGCCGCGATGACCCGCTTCCCTCGCCTGACGTTCCCCCAGCTGTGGGTAACCCTGGCGATCCTGCTCCCAGTGCTGGCCGCCCTGCTGGCGACCCTGTCGACCGTTGACCTGGCCTACAACGTCCGCGCCGGTGGGCTGATCCTCGACCAGGGTTCGGTCCTGCGCAGCGACCCGTTCGCCTTCACGACCGCCGGAGGCCCCTGGCTCGACCAGCAGTGGGCTGCCCAGGTGCTCCTCGCCCTCGGCTATCGGGCGGGGGGCTGGGCCCTCCTCGCGATCCTGCGGGCGGTCCTGGTTGGGGCCCTGATCGGGCTCGTCTTCCTGGCCTGCCGCCGGCAGGGTGTTGGGCTGCGGGTGGCCGCCTGGCTCGCCCTCGCCTCGTTCGTCCTGGCCGCTGCGGCGATGGGCCTTCGACCGCAGCTCTTCGGGATGATCCTGTTCGCCGCCATCCTGGCGATCCTGGCCGGCCGGGCGAGTCATCCGCGGGCGATCTGGCTCATCCCCCTGCTCGTGGTGCCCTGGGCCAGCCTCCACGGCAGCTTCATCTTCGCGCCGGTCGCCGTCGGCGTGGCCTGGCTCGAGGACGTCCTCGCAGCGCGACCGGGCGCCCGTCGGCTCTTCGCGGTCGCGATTGCCTCGGCGCTGGCCTCGCTCATCAATCCGTTCGGTATCGGCGTGTGGTCGTACGCATTCGGGCTGACCACGAATCCAACGATCCGGCGGCTGATCAGCGAGTGGCAGCCGACCGCCCTGCTGTCGGCCGACGGCCTGCTGCTGTACGGCTCGATGCTCGTCTTCGCGTTGATCATCCTCGTCCGGGTCCGAAGCGAGTCCAGGTCGCCGCGAGAGCCGGGCTCCCAGTCCGCTGACTGGCGGAGGTTGCTACCGACCGTGCTGTGGCTGGTCTTCCTGGGGGCGGTCGCCGCGTCCGCCGAGCGCGGGATTGCCTGGTGGGCGCTGGCGGCGCCGGTGGCGTTGGCCGGCTGGCTCGGTCAGCCGGACGCAAGCCGGACGGGTACCGCCGTGGATCCGATCCCCGGTGCGACCTCCGAAGCGCCTCTCCCCGAGCGGGCCTCGACCCTGAACGGCGCGATCGCCGTCGTCCTGGTCCTCGTCGGTGTCCTCCTCCTGCCGACCTGGCGCGGCGGCACGAGCCTCGAAGGCCCGTCCGGTCTGCTGACCGATGCCCCCGCCGGGATCACGACAGCGCTGCTCGGGCGGGTTGGCGGATCTGATCGAATCTGGAATGCCCAGCGCTGGGGCTCGTGGCTCGAGCTCGCCCTGCCTGGCGTCCCAATCGCCGTCGACTCGCGGATCGAAGTGATCCCGGCAGCGGCCTGGGACGATCACATCGCCCTGTCTGGCGGCGCGTTGGATTGGCTGGCGATCCTCGATCGTTGGAAGGTCACGGTCGTCGTGGCCAGCCGCCAGGAGCAGGCCGGCCTGATCCCGTTGATCCAGGCATCGCCGGCCTGGGTTGTCCTGTACCAGGACGGCGACGGGCTCGTTTTCGTCCGACGCTAGGCTTCCGCAGCGGCAGGTGTGGGCGACGTCAGCGCTGGCGAACCCAGGGCGACGATCGGCACGATGGCGATCAGCGTGGCGAACGCGTCCAGCCAGAGCGTCGGCAGGGCAATCGTGATCGCCACGACGAGAAGGGGCTCTCCGATCCGCGGCCGGATCAGCCCGGCGACCAGCGTGACGACCAGGGCCACGGCCACGCGCACAAAGTAGGGCACGGGCAGCAGGCCCGAGATGTCGGCCGGGCCGCGCGACTGGACCGTGGCGATGAAGCTCGACCAGGTGCCCTGGCCGATCGCCACGCTGGCGGCAAGGATCACGAGACCGACCCCGACCGCGATCGCCGCGTCGCGCCAGCGTCGCCGGAGCAGGAGATACAGGATCCCGAGGCCCGGCGCAATCTTGATCGCCGTCCCGATGGCGAACGCCCACGGCCAGCGGCGCAGGCCGAGGACGACCAGGGCGGCCAGGATCAGGTGGACGTTGCTGTACGACAGCTCGACGGCGACCGGCAGGAAGACGATCAGGGCGAGGGCGACGAGCGGCCGCCAGCGGGCGATCCACAGGAGGCAGACCAGCTGGAGCCCGACCCAGGCGATGTCGAACGCACGCGCCGGCAGGATCGCCGCGATCGGCACGAGAACCTGGGCGAGCGGCGGGGGATACCAGTAGGTGTACGGGGTCACCGAGGTCGCGGTCGGGTCGTACAGCGGCAGGCCGGTGAGCAGCCGTTGGGCGGCCAGCCAGTAGGCGTGCTCATCCTGGCCTCCGCTCCAGCTTCTTCCGGCAATCACGAGCACGAACGTGGCCCCGATCACGGCGAGGATCAGCAGGCCGATCGCTGGATAGCGCCGGCCGCCGATCGTGGAGGGGGCGCTCAGCAGCTTCCAGGCGGCCAGCGCCCGGGCGGTCACTACAGGCTGAGCGAGGACCAGTAGCGCTCGGCGTGGCCGGTGAGCCCGCCCAGCGCGCCGATCTTCCGGCCGTAGCCGCGAACCGCATCGGCCATCTCGCGGGACCCGCCGAACAGTCGGGGGAGTTGGCTCTCGTAGATCGTCAGGCCGCTGATCTTGCGTTCAAGCTGGTCGCTGATGTCGGCGTACTCGGGCACGATCGATACGTCGTAGGGCAGCTCGCGGAGCCCATCGCCGAGCTCGTCGATCGTCCGGAAATCGTTCCACCAGGCGTACGGGAAGTCCTCGTAGAACGACACGATCCCGGCCCACTCGGGCCCCGGCATCACCCAGCGCCGGGCGTCACCGATCATCGCCAGGCCCACGTTCCGGACGAGCTGATGGTCAACGTGCCCGCCCACGCCCAGCGGAAAGTAGACCTTCTGGGGCTCGAGCCGGGCGATCTCCCGGCGGAGCAGGTCGACCGGCGCGAGGTCGTCCTCGCGCGGCGAGCCGAGCAGCTCGGTGTCGCCCTCGTAGCCCCGGAAGACCGCATCGGGCAGGTCGAGCAGGACGAGCGCCGCCTCGGCGAAGTAGGCGTAGCGCTCTTCCTCGAGGCGCCGGGTGGCCATCGCGTCAGCCGCGGCCTCGGCCTCGGTCAGCTCGACGGTCATCACCGCGCCCTGGGTGGGCAGCTGGTCGATCACCGGCTGGCCGGCCAGGGACGCGTTGTGGATCGACGCCCGGCGGTACCACGAGGAACGCTGCCAGAAGCGCTTGGCCGCGGCATCCGCGTCGCCCTGGGTGGCGTCCAGCCGGTCGGCGCTGGCCGCCCAGGGTGGCAGCGCCTGGTTGGCGGTCCCGACATCGTTCGGGATGTTCGCCCGGTTGAACGCCTCGGTCACCGGCCAGAGCGCCTTCGAGCCGAACCCGAGCGCCTCGCGCTGGTAGGGCGTCAGGCGATCAGTGGCACCATTGCCCGAGAACACGGTCAGGATCGCCACGTTCTGGCCGAGCTCACGCAGCGACGCGATCAGGCCACCGCAGGACAGCGCGACATCATCCGGGTGGGGACCGACAAAGACATGGGTCATGGCGCCCGGATTATACCGGCCCGTCTTCCCCCGGACGGAAGCCCGCCACGCCGATCAGCGGCACGAACGCGCAGCCGCCGACCGGCGTTTCTGTCAGCCGGCCCAACGTGCGGGTGACCAGGATCAGCTCCTGGGCGTTGGCCGGTCCTACGGGCACGACCAGGCGACCACCCTCGGCGAGCTGGTCGAGAAGCGGAGCCGGGACCGTTGGCGCGCCGGCGGTCACGATCACCCGGGCGTGGGGTGCCGTCCCCGGATCGCCCAGGCTGCCGTCGGCCACGATCACCTCGACCAGGTCCCCGAGGCCCAGCCCGGCCAATCGCTCGCGCGCTGCGGCCGCCAGCTCCGGCAGCCGTTCGATCGAGCGCACCCGGGCGCCGATCGTGGCGAGGACGGCCGCCTGGTAGCCGGACCCGGTACCGACCTCGAGGACGATCCCGCCGGGCAGGACCTGGAGCAGCTCGGTCATCCAGGCGACGATGTAGGGCTGGCTGATCGCCTGGCCGCCCGCGATCGGCAGGGCGGCGTCGTCGTAGGCGTGACTTCTCAGCCCGATCGGCACGAATCGCTCACGGGGCACCGCGCCCATCGCCGCCAATACGCGCGCGTCGATGATGCCCCGGCGGCGGAGCTGGCGTTCGACCATCGCCGCCCGGTCTGCGGCGAGCGGATCCCCGGCCATGGGCTCACGGCGAGGGAACCAGCGCATGTTTCCGGGACGGACCCGTGTCCGGGCTAGCCCGAGGGGCTGGCGGCGGGGCTTGGGCTGGGGCTCGCTGCCGCCGCCGACGGACTTGCCCCGGGCGATGTGCTGGCCACCGGCGAGCCGCCACTCGGCCCTGCCGACGGTGAGGCGGCGCCGCTCGCGGCGGGGGATCCACTTGGCCCGCTGCTGGCGCTCGGCCCGGCCGATGGGGCCAGGCTGCCGCTCGGTCCGGCCGATGGCTGGAGGCTGCCGCTGGGCGCGGGACCGATCGTTGGAATTGGCGTCAGGAAGCCACCTACGCCGCCGATCAGGCCGTATGCGAAGATCGCGACGAAGGCCAGCACGACCACCACCACGAACGCCGTGGACGTCGAGTCTCCGACATGGACCGCTATGTCCGACGGGCTGGACCCGGACGCGAATGGCGACCGGGCGCCGGCCCGACCCCGAGCACCGGCGCCTCGAGCACCGGCGACGGCCGAGCCGCCGGCGACACCTGTGCCGGGCGCCTCGTACTCGTCGTCAGAGATGTCGTCTTCGGCGTCGAGCGGCTCCAATCCCTCGTCCGGCGCGGTCTCGGCTGCGTCGGCGACGAGCTCGGTGGCGTTCGTCTCGTCGGCGGCCGGAGGCAGCGTCGGATCGCGCTCTGTGGGATCCGTCATTCGGGGGTCGTACTCCTCTGCACGCGGGCTCGGCGCGGGCGCCAGTGTACCGAAGTGGCCACTATGCGTCGCGCACGGCCGGCACGAGCAGGCCGGCCAGCCCCGCCAGGCAGGCAATCAGGCCGAACCCTCCGATCACGTTGGCCACCCCGAATACGGAGGCAAGCAGGCCGCTGACGCCGGTCGCCAGGGTCATCGTGCCGAGGACGAGTGAGAATCGGATCGACACGACCCGGGCCATCATGTCCCGGGGCACGCGTTGCTGGAACAGGGTCTGACTGGGGATCACGAAGAGCAGGTTGGCGATGCCGAGGCCAACCATCAGGCCGCTCGCCACCGGCAGAAGGTCGGTCCGGCTGTAGAGCGCGATGCAGGCGCCAGCAACGGTGTAGCCGAAGATCACCAGCCGGCCCTTGCCGATCCGCAGTCCGATCAAGCCAACGGCGATCCCGCCGATCAGGTTGCCGATGCCGATCGAGCCCTCGAGGAATGCGTAGATCGTTGTGCCGGGCAGGGCGCCCCCACGGATAACCGTGCTGGCATAGACCGCTGACACGCCGAGGAGCACCCCGATCGCCGCCTGGCCAGCTACTCCCTGGACCGTGTTCGCGAACAGGACGGCGTCGTTTCGCAGGAAGCGCCAGCCCTCGACGAAATCGGATCGGAACGATTGGCCGACAGCGTCAGTCCGGCGGGCGACGAGGGGAATGGCGATGGTCGTAATCAGCACGCCCGACGTCACATACGTCGCCGCGTCGAACCAGAATGCGAGGGCGACCGCATCGCCCAGCACGATCAGGAGCAGGCCGGCCAGGCCGAAGCCCACGATGTCGGCCAGCGTCTCGGCCAGCCATGTTGCCGAGTTGGCCGTCATCAGCTCCTCGGCCGGCACGATCCGGGGAATGACGGCTTCGCGGGCCGGCCGGAAGAAGATCGAGACCGAGGTAACGAGGAAGACCAGCGGATACATGAGCAAGGTGTTCGTGACGGCCACGAGCGGTAACAGAAACACGAGCCCGGCCCGCAGGAAGTCACTCAGGACCAGCACCCTCTTCTGGTTGACTCGATCCACGAACGTGCCGGCCAGCGAGCCGAGGAGCAGGTTCGGCAGCGTCGCGGCGAAGTACACCAGGCTGACCGCGATGACTGAGTGGGTCTGCTGGTAGGTGAAGATCCCCAGCACCGCCTGGTTGACCCGATCTCCGAAGAGGCTGAACAAGCCGCCCGTCCACAGGGAGGCGAATGGACCGTTCAGGGCGAGCCGGCCGTACGGGTTGCGC